>JAAYSU010000053.1 GCA_012523915.1 Clostridiales bacterium | reverse complement strand
ATTACATAGAAGATGAGCTAAAGCGAATATCTGAGCAAAGACAGCTAGAGAGAGAGGCATATAAATCCACAATGGTTAGACATAAAAAACAAAGCAGAAATAAGTTTTCAATTAGGACCTTAAAGCTTAAGAAGAAAAAAGAGGAAGCTATTCAAGAAGAGAAAGCGAGTATTAAGCTCGATCAGTACATAGATAGGATTTTTACAAGGTTTAACAGTGCATTATTTGCCACTGGAAATATAGCCAGATATCTGATATCCTTTATCGGGAGGAGGACCGGGAAAAGCAGGTATTTGTTATCCGACAAAGTTCAAAGTCTATCGGATGTACTAGCCAAAATAGTTACTATAACTGATTACGGTCTTGATAATCTATACAATAAAACAATTAGTTTTAAAAACAAATGCATTAGAGTTTGGAATCTATTATGTTCATGGGCAGATAATAATAAAGGACCAATAGCCATAGGCCTTACTGCTTGTATAGTTGTAGCTTCTGTTTCTGCAATGTTAATAGGAAGTTTCACAGCTTATGAGTATAAATATCGTGGCAAGACTCTCGGAGTTGTCAAAGATCAACAGGATGTCTATAAGACTGTTGATATAATTGGTGATAAGCTCAGCATGACATACGGAGCAGAGATAATAATTGATAAAGACAAAGATATCAGTTTTGAGAAAGTTGTCAAATGGGATGTAAAAGTCGACAGCAAGGATGATGTTTTAAATACCTTAACCTATCTCAGTGATGTCAATGCAAATGCCTATGCTATCTATAAAGACGATGTAAGGGTTGCAGTGTTAGATTGTAAGGATGCAGCGGAAGAAATACTACAGGCTATAAAGGATACATACATAAAGGATGATGAATCCACAGAATATGAGTCTGTTGGTTTTGCAGAAAAGGTAAGAATAGACGAGGTCAACACAAAGATAGGCAACATACAAAAGAAGGAAGAAATCCTAGAATATCTGTTGACAGGATCAGTAGAAAAAAGGATACATATAATAGAATCTGGAGAGACCTTCAATCAGATTGCTAAAGATTATGGCCTGGAACCCAGTGAACTCCAAGCTTCAAATCCAGATGTAGATCCTGATAAACTGCAGATAGGTCAGGAATTGGTTTTGAATCAAGTATGTCCTGTTTTAACAGTACAAACAAAGGAAATTACCACATATGTAGCAAAGATTGATTATGATATAGAGTATGAAGAAACCTCCACCCTCTATAAAGGTGAACAAACTGTAAAATCAAGAGGTGTGGCTGGAGAGCGCAAAGTAGTTGCAGAGATAGTTAGGAATAACGGAATTGAAGTAAGTAGAAATGAGTTGAGCTCCGAGATTATAAGCGAACCAAAGGCACAGGTTGTACTAAAAGGCACAAAAGATCCCCCTCCACTAGTTGGAACTGGTAAATTTATTTATCCGACAAGGGGTAGATTATCTTCTCGCTTTGGCTATCGCTGGGGAAGGATGCATAACGGAATCGATCTTGCTGCTCCTGCTGGAACAAAGATTAGGGCTGCTGACGGCGGAGTTGTAACATTTGCGGGTTGGGATGGTGCTCTAGGCTACTGTGTTAGAATAGATCACGGCGGCAACAGGACAACCGTCTATGGGCACTGCAGTAAACTTTTTGTTAAAAAAGGAGATAAGGTTTATCAGGATCAGCATATAGCTAATGTAGGAAACACCGGTCGGAGTACAGGACCTCATCTACATTTTGAAATAAGGATAAACGGTGTGCCTAAGAATCCATTGAACTACTTATAAGGAGCTGGATAATTTATGGATACTAAGAAGATTTTAATAATAGAAGATGAAAAATCCATATCAGATATTATCAAATTCAACCTTCAAAAAGAGGGTTTTGAAGTAGATATGGCATATGATGGCAAAAGTGGACTGGAGAAGTTTTCGTCATGCAAACCCGATCTGGTGCTGCTTGATGTAATGCTTCCTCTTATTGATGGTTTTGAAGTATGTAAGAAGATAAGGGAGTCAAGCACGATTCCTATTCTAATGCTTACGGCTAAGGAAGAGGAAGTAGATAAAGTATTGGGCTTGGAACTTGGTGCAGACGATTACATAACAAAGCCTTTCGGTATGCGTGAGCTTGTAGCTAGGATAAAGGCTAATATCAGGCGTGTGGATATTATGAACAGCCTGCAGGATGCACCTTCAAATGTACAGGAATTTGGAAATTTAGCCATAGATATGAATCGATATGAGGTTCGCAAGAATGATGTGGCTTTAGAATTGACACTGCGGGAATTTGAACTTCTCAAGTATCTGGCAGAACGTGAGGACAAAGTTTTTTCAAGGGAACAGCTACTTGAAGAAGTCTGGGGATATGAATACTATGGGGATATCCGTACAGTAGATGTAACTGTAAGAAGGTTGAGAGAGAAACTGGAGGATGATTCCAGCAATCCAAAGTACATAATGACAAAAAGAGGAATTGGCTATTATTTCAGGAGGCCATAATTAGATGATAGTAAAAAAAAAGAGATGGAGTAGCATTAGGTGGAGAATAATGCTAATCTACTTCCTGCTCGTCTTTATCGCAATGACAATTATTGGAGTCTTTATCATGAGCGAGTTAGAGGCTTATCAGATGAAGTCGATCAGGAACAACTTCACCGAAATTGTTCAGGGTAACATCCTCTCTTTTCAGGAATATGGGAATTTAAATGAATATCAGGAAGAAATTCAAAACGATATATTAGCATGGTCTAAAAGCTTGCGTGAAGAGATGTTTGTGGTCAACAACGACTTTATAATCATCGCTTCAAGCAATCCTAACTATTTAGGAAAAAGCGGTCTTGACTTGCTCAATCAGAGCATATTAGTTAAGGGTCTTTCAGGTGAAATCGCGGAAGAAGATGGCGTACTATCTTCAGGCATCCCTGTCAAAAACATGGTATTTCCTATCCAAAGTGATCAAGAAATAACCGGTGTTGTCTGTCTTAGGGCAGATATATCAAGCGTATATGAAATACAGAACCAATCTAAGGTAATCTTTATTCAGGCCATGTTGGTAGCTCTTATTATTACTCTGATTTTGGGTTTTCTAATTGCTCGAAGCATCACAGTTCCAATTATAGATGTGACAGAAAAGGCTGAGAAGATGTCTAGGGGTGACTTCAGCCAAGTTGTCAGCGTAAAGTCAGATGATGAGATAGGCCAGCTTGCCAGCATGTTCAACCTGCTGCGTGAAAAACTAGATCATACTCTATCTGAAATTTCTAATGAGAAGAATAAGCTTGAAGCAATATTGAAAAATATGGTGGATGGACTCTTAGCAGTAGATCTCAATGGCAGGATCATCTTAGCCAACCCATCTGCTATGCATATGCTTTCAATTACTCCAGAAGAGATTGAGGGAAAGCGTTATGATGAGGTAATTGGGGAATTAAGTGATAATCTCTTGTTTGAACGCATTAGGGAAAGCTGTAAGGAGGGCAGTTCTCACGATATATTCGATTACGGCGGATTCTATTACGACATTCGCTATGACCGCTTCAAAGATGAAAACGACCAGGATGTCGGTATCATCATATTGATACAGGATATCACTGAACAGCAAAAGCTTGAGAATATGCAGCGTGATTTTGTAGCGAATGTCTCCCATGAGCTAAAAACACCATTGACAACGATAAAAAGCTATACTGAAACCTTAGTAGATAGAGAAATTAACGATACTGACACTATTAAGAGCTTTTTGAATATAATTGATGCGGAAGCAGACAGAATGAGCAGACTAGTTCGCGAGTTGTTGCAGTTATCCAGGTTAGATCACAAACAGGAAAGATGGTATAAAAAGGAACTCAACCTCATTAATGTTTTAAAGACTGCGGTAACAAAGGTTGAGATGACAGCTAAAAACAAGGAGCAGCAGTTAAACCAGATATTTGATCCCAATCAGAGGATAATGACTGTTATAGATCGGGATAGAATCGATCAGGTGCTTTTAAATGTTTTAAGCAATGCCATCACTTACACTAAAGAGGGCGGAAGGATTGACGTAGATGCCTACAAAGAAGGTAACCAAGCCCTTATAGTAATCAAAGACAACGGAATAGGGATTTCAGAAAGGGAGATCAACCGTGTGTTTGAGAGATTTTACCGTGTTGATAAGGCTCGATCAAGAGAAATGGGAGGAACAGGTCTAGGACTTGCTATTGCAAAGCAGATTATAGAAGAACACAATGGTTCTATTAACATAGAAAGTAAGTTAGGAAAGGGTACAAAGGTTACAATTAAACTTCCCTTAGCCCCAATGCGAGGTATTCGAAACATCGAATAGGGTTTCATATTATGTACCTCAGGTACATATAAATAGGGGGAGGAGGGATTGTTATGCATAACCTTTATATTGAGGATCGTAAGCTGATTACTATTTCTGAAGTTACAGAAGTTGATAATTTTGATGAAGAGTCGATACTATTGACTGTGCAAGGAAGCAACTTGCTACTCAAAGGGCAGAATTTACATATACAGAAGCTGGATTTGGAAGAAGGCAAAGCTGTAATATCTGGGACCCTTAATTCTGTAAATTATAGTGAAAAAAAGAATAAATCTGAGGGCGGATTCCTTAAGAAAATGCTAAAATGAGCGAGTTGATTTGGAATCAGTTATTCAGTTTTATCGTCTTATTTTTCTGTGGAGTAGCAATGGTCCTTTTACGACAGATTTTTCTGAAATATAAGAAGAAGTACAAGCCAATGAAAGGCATATCTTTTTTACAGGAGATGCTTTTCTGGTTTTTTGCAGGCTTGTTGGTATCAGCCTGCTTATACTACGCTGGCTTCGGAGCCATTACCTTCCACGCTATGCTAGGCTTTACTCTAGGTATAATTGTATGGTATAATATAGGACGCATTTATAGATAAGGGGATTGAGGGGAAGAAGATGGCAAGGAGAAAAAGAACTGAGGAACTAAAGGATAACCGAGTCATCGATATTGAAACCGCCAGGATAAAAAAGCGGAAAAAACGAGCTCAATTACAGGAGGAAAAAGATAAAGTATCGCGCCGTAAACAGGCAAAGGTCTTCAGAAGAAGACTGATTTATGGCGGGATTTTCGTTATTATTGTATTGATTATAGGGGCATCTGTTTACAATGTACTCTCTTTAAAGTTTGAGGAGGCAAGGGCCATATCGGAGCTTGAAAGCCTCTATAGTGAAAAAGAGAGGTTAGAGGAAGAACTTTCCCATGTAGACAGTAAAGAATATATAGAACAGCAGGCGAGAGATGAACTTAGAATGATCTATCCTGGTGAAGTCCTCTATGTTATAACTGAAGAAGATGATAATGAAGATTAATGAAATCATAATAGTTGAAGGAAAAGACGACCAGAGTGCTATAAAAAAGGCCCTTGATGCAGAAGTTATCGTAACAGGCGGGCATGGAATAACTGAAAACACATGGAACCTTATTAAAAAAGCATATTCGGGACCTGGGATAATAATATTAACTGATCCTGACTTTTCAGGAGAAATGATACGCAAGAGAATACAAGAGCGATTTCCCAAAGCCAAGCATGCATATATTTCAAGAGCTGATGCTACTAAAAAAGGTGATGTAGGTGTAGAAAATGCCTCATCGGGAAATATAATAGAGGCATTGAAGAAAGCCAGATGCAAGCAGGTTGAACAAATAGATCTATTTTCCATGGATGATCTTTTACACTTTGGTCTTGTGGGCCTGAAAGATTCGAGCATGAAAAGGGATAAGCTAGGAAGTTCGCTTGGTATTGGCTATGGAAACACTAAGACATTTTTGAAGAGACTAAATAACTATGGTATAACAAGAGAGGAATTTTATCAGCATGGAGAAGCTCTATTCGCCGGCAACGGTAAACAAGATAAGAAATAGATATGGTTTGAAGCTATCTAAGAGCCTTGGACAAAACTTTCTTATCGACGGCAATATCGTTAATGCAATTATAGAGGCAGCTGGGATAGACGAAGATGATCTTGTTATAGAAATAGGTCCGGGAATAGGGGTATTGACAGAAGCAGCAGCTAAAAAAGCACACAGGGTTATTGGTATTGAGATAGATCAAAAACTGATAGCTATTTTAGATGAAACACTAAAGGATTATGATAATATTAAAATAATAAATCAGGACTTCATGAAAACAGATTTATTATCTCTTATAGACGAAAACAGACTATCTGCTGAAAGTGTTAAAATAATTGGAAATTTGCCATACTATATTACAACACCTATAATAATGAAAATTTTAGAGGGACAGGCCCTGTCGGAGATAGAAAGCATAACTATCATGCTACAAAAAGAGGTGGCAGACAGGATAAAAGCTAGTTCCGGTTCTAAGATATATGGAGCACTATCAATAGCCGTTCAATACTACTGTGAGGTCGAAAATATTATAAAAGTACCTAAAGATGTTTTTATTCCTAAGCCTAAAGTAGACTCTTCTGTCATTAAACTCTCTCCAAGAAGCGAAGCGCCTGTTAATGTTGTTGATAAAGGAGTCTTTTTTAATCTTGTAAAAGCTGCCTTTGGACAGAGAAGGAAAACTCTTCAAAATGCCCTTAGCGGTATTTATGATTTAAGCAAAGAAGATGTTACTAAGGCTCTTTTGAAAGCCTGCATAGATCCCAAAAGAAGGGCAGAGACACTTGACATTAAGGAATTTGCAGCACTGGCAAACGCTGTTTCACAGGGGATTAAAGATAATGAGGATATGGAATAATACGAGATTAGGTAATGCTTTCAGTAAATTATTGGGATACGGAGTAGTCCAGTCAGCTATCTTAGCTATTTTGTTAAATATAATAATCGAAGGCTTTGGTAGGCAATCTATTCTAGAAGGCTTTGGATTTATGTTTAAAGATCCAAAAGTCTTTTTCTATAATGCATTTATAATATTTGTAACCCTATCCATTTCGTTATTATTAAAGCGACGAATATTTTCATATATATTGATATCCTCTGCCTGGCTAGCACTGGGGATCACTAATGGTGTTGTTCTAAGCTTTAGGATGACGCCTTTCACTGTTTCGGATTTTGCCTTGTTCGAAAATGGTATTTCAATTCTGCCCAATTACATGAGCACCTTAGAAATAGTGTTGACTGTATTGGGTGCTGTTGTCCTAATTATAGCTTTTATAATTGCATTTAGACGAGCACCTAAAAGGAAAAAGAAGATTAACTATAAATTAAATATCTTGCTCATATTAGTATTTGTTTTAAGTTTATACGGACTGACCAATTTAGGGATTAAAAATTGGTGGCTTTCGACCTATTTCAGCAACCTAGGCTATGCCTATAGGGATTATGGAGTTGCCCATTGCTTTACAAATACATGGTTGAATAGGGGCATCTCCACTCCAAAGAAGTATTCAGAGGAATTGATCATAAGCATATTTGAAGATGGCATACCGGTTGGAAATAACAAGGCTAATCCACTTATACCAGTAACCCTTACTGCAGGAGGGGAAGTGGAGAATAAGCCTAATATCATCTTTGTTCAGTTGGAATCATTTATAGATCCATATATGATCAACGGGCTTAAGTTTTCAAAAGATCCGATACCGAACTTCCGCAGATTGAAAAGAGAGTACAGCAGCGGTTACTTAAGGGTGCCTTCTGTCGGAGCAGGTACTGCCAATACGGAGTTTGAAGTATTGACAGGGATGAGAATCATGTCCTTTGGACCAGGGGAATACCCCTATAAAACAGTACTTAAGAAAACCACTTGCGAGAGCATAAACTATATATTAAAAGATATGGGTTATTCATCCCATGCAATTCACAATCACAGGGGGGCCTTTTATGGCAGGGACGAGATTTTTTCCAAACTTGGCTTCGACACCTTCACATCTTTAGAGTACATGAATGATGTTAAGAAGACACCTGGTAACTGGGCTAAGGATTTCGTTTTAAAAGATGAGATATTTTTTGCACTTGAGGCAACTAAGGACCAGGACTTTATTTTAGCAATTTCCGTTCAAGGCCATGGCAGATATCCTGAGACTAAAAGAATACCCGATGAAGAGTTAGAGGTGCGTATTACAGAGGGCGTTGAGGATGAGGCGGATCTCAATGCAATGGAATATTATGTGCAGCAGATCTATGAGATGGATCAATTCATTGGAGATTTGGTGGCGGAATTAGAAGATTACCATGAAGAGGCTGTAATTGTCTTCTATGGAGACCATCTGCCCGTTTTAAATCTTACAAGCGATGACCTTGTAACCTATTCGGTCTATGAAACTGAGTATGTTATCTATTCAAACTTCGATTTGAGAAAGATAGATGAAGACTTGGCTTCATACCAGCTTACAGCCCAGGTTTTTGAATTGCTCGGTATACAAAAAGGCATTCTTCCCTGGTACCATCAGACTAGAAAAAATTATGGAAACTATCTGGACAATCTGGAAATCTTGCAATATGATATGCTTTATGGAGAGAATTACGTCTTTGGTATGACTAATCCCTTTGAAGCAACCGATCTCAGGTTGGGGATAAGGGATATTCGTGTAGATGAAATCTTTGATTTTGCTGGTAGCACTTATGTAATTGGGGAAAACTTTACCCCATACAGCAAGGTTTTGGTTAAAGACGATTTTGTAGATACAGTGTTTGTCAATCCCCAAATATTAAGGATTCCCGGCGGAGCCGGCAGTTCAAATCCTAAGGATTTTGCTATAAGTCAAGTTGGAAAGTATAACTATGTCCTATCCACTTTGGATGTAGAATGAAAGGAATTGGTTGAAATGAGCAAGGATATATTTAGAAAAGAGTTAGAACAATTAAGACCCTATGTACCTGGGAAACCAATTGAAGAGGTCAAGAGAGAATATGGACTCTCTGAGATTGAGAAGATGGCATCTAATGAGAATCAATTAGGTCCGTCGCCTATAGCAATTGAGTATATGAAAAGGGCCTTAAATGAGGTTAATTTTTACCCGGAATCAACGGCTGTTGAGCTAAAGAAGGATCTAGCTGACTACCTTGGAGTTGGCTTTGACAATATAGTCGTAGGAAACGGTGCTGAAGAGCTTCTTTCTTTAATAGCCAGCACTTTTATAAACCAGGGTGATGAGGTAGTTGTGGCTTCACCATCCTTTGGCATCTATGGCATTACAACAAGCCTTTTGGGTGCAAGGGTTGTAACTATACCCTTTAAGGATAAGGAGTATGACTTAGATGGTATGTTAAAAGCCATAAACGAAAGAACCAAATTGGTATATCTATGTAATCCTAATAATCCTACTGGAAATATAATAAAAAAGAAGGATATGGATAATTTCTTTGAAAAGCTTCCAGAAGATGTAGTGGTAATCCTTGATGAAGCCTATTTCGAATATGCAATGTCAGAAAGTGAATATCCTAACGGTTTGGATTACTTACAAAAAAGACCCAATACCGTTGTGATAAGGACCTTTTCTAAGGTTTATGGACTTGCAGGCTTAAGGGTTGGATATCTGATCACATCTAAAGAAATAGCCGATGTGATGAACAAGGCCAAGCTAACTTTCAATGTCAACAAGTTAGCTCAGGAGGCTGCACGTGGAGCGTTAAGGGACAAGGCCCATAGGGATAAGACATTGGAAGCCAATGCTGAATCGATTAAGATGATGGAAAACTTCTTTGATCAGATGGGATTTGACTACTTTAAATCATACACTAATTTTATGTTTGTAGATGTACAGAAGCATTCTAAAACTATTTTCGAAGGACTGATGAAAAAAGGGGTAATTGTAAGACCCGGCTACTTATGGGGATGGGACAATTGGATCAGGGTAAGCACCGCTACCATTCAACAGACTAAAAAGTTTACATCTTCATTGTATACTTTCTATCTATGATAAAAAGTGTTATAATTGAATGGCGTTTGCCTTAACTCTAGATGTAAAAATATGACAGAAAGCATTATTGCAGGAGGATTAAATCATGCGATTCGTACCGACAAGCTGTGTAAGAGAAGGTATGATATTAGGGAAGGATCTCTATAACAATATTGGGGACTTAATGCTTGCGAAGGGGATAATTCTAACAGCTGAATATATAAAAGCGATAAAAAATTTAAAATACAATGGAATATATATCGATGATGATATTTCAAAGGATATCCCCGTTATAAATATTATCAGTGAGAAGGTTAGAGTTGATGCAATTGGCGCAATTAAAAATATCTTTACCCATGTTGAAAAGGGAAATTCAATCGACATAAAACATATAGAAGCTACAATGGAGCAAGTTAAAAGAATTGTAGATCAACTTTTTAATAATAAAGAACTAATGGTAAATATGGTTGATATTAAGGTATTTGATGACTATACCTATTACCATTCTGTAAACGTGGCAGTATTATCTATTATACTTGGAATAGCTCTTGGTATGAAGGAAGAAGATCTGTGCAACCTGGGCTATGCAGCCATTTTTCATGATATAGGGAAGGTCTTTATTGACAAGGATATATTAAACAAACCTGGATCTTTGACGGAAGAGGAATACGAGCTAATTAAATCCCACAGTACCTTTGGTTACGAATATTTAAAGAAGGGTAATAAGGTACCCATTGAATCCTATGTTGGAGTATTGGACCACCATGAGAGGTATGGAGGCGGTGGTTATCCTAGCGGAATAAAAGAAGATCTAATTTCATATTTTGGCAGAATTATAGCCGTTGCAGATGCATATGATGCGCTGACCTCTGACAGGCCTTATAGGGAAGCCCTTCTTCCATCTGAAGCTATGGAATATGTCATGGGTTCCGTATCCACCTTGTTCGATCCCGATATTGTTAAAGTTTTTGTTAGAAAGATCGCTCCTTATCCTATAGGGACCTGTGTCAGGCTCAGCAATGGAATGGTTGGCATTGTTGTTGAAAACTATGAAGATTTGTGCATGAGACCGCTGATCAGGGTTTTCCAGGATCAAGGAGAGGAAATTGAACCCTACGAGATTCAGCTATCAGATCCTCATGCATTGTGTTTAACAATTGTTGAAGTAATTTAATTTATTATTTGGGATCCATATGTGCAACTATTTTAATCTTCAATTCTTTTTCTATTTGGTTTTCAATCTTATCAATTATATCGTGGCTAACAAAAGGATCCACACCTGCGTTTATCTCTATGTGTACTGATGCAAAGGTTTTTCCAGGCCCATAGCAATGTACATGAAGATCGTGAAAACCTATTACGCTTTCATGTGAATGAATAATCTCCTCTATATTCTCCACAAGTTTTTGATCAGGTGCCCTTCCTAAAAGAGGGGAGGCAGATTCTAGCACTAATTGTATCCCTGAATAGATTATAAATATTGCTACAAGCGCTCCCATGTAGCCGTCTAACTGTAGGCCAGTTATTTTATCAATTATTATACTTATGAGGACTGCTGACGTTGAAATAACATCATTTCTGCTGTCGGCACCTGTGGCTATTATGGCTGAGGAGTCGATAGTCTTGCCTACTGATAAATTAAACATTGCATGCCATATCTTAATCAATATGGCTAAAACTAAAATTACTATTGTAATATAGCTAAATTGAATAGGTTCGGGAAATCTTATCTTATCAATGGATTTAAATAATAATTGAACGCCTATTACTAGAATAATGAAGGATATGATAAGCCCGGTAATATATTCAATTCGTGCATGGCCAAAGGGATGATCCTTGTCTGCAGGCTTTGATGCTAATTTTATTCCTATAAGAAGAATGATTGACGATGAAGCATCGGCAAGGTTGTTGATACCGTCTGCAAGTATTGCTAGGCTGTTAAATATTATTCCAGCAGCGATCTTTACAATACATAACAATGTATTTATGATGATGCCTAAAGCTCCTGCTAGTCTGCTGTAGCTGTCCCTTACTTTAGGATCCCTAATATTTTCATAGTTTTTAACAAATTTTTTAATAAGAAAGTTATTCATTATTCCTCCAATAATATTATGTCAGATTATTATATTCCCTAACCTATATTTTGTAAACAATGGGTGGCTGGTGCTGATAAGAGATATTTATTGAAGGGAGTGAAAATATAGAACAAGGAAAGTATTAAGCTATTTATAGAAGACTGAATTATGTTTGTATATTTCTTCAAGCTTAGAGAGCTTATCTTTAAGGGTTTTTTCCTGTATTTTGCTGATGTATGCAACGAGAGCATTGATAAGTGACATAGCAGCAGTGTATGAATCCATGAAAGTATCCGATTCAACAGCTGCTTTTAAAGATAGGTCCGCAAGGTTATTTAAGGGTGAAAGTGGAGAATCTGTTATAGCAAGTATTTTAGATTTTTTATTATAAAAATGCTGCATTAAGTTGACAGTTTCTTTTGAGTATCTTTTAAACCCTATCGATATTAAGCAATCTTTTTCGTCAACATTTAAAAGCTGTTCCCATGCGTCCGATTTGAGCAAAATAACATGATCAAGGGCTATATTCAAAAGGAAATACAGATAATCTGCTAAAGCTGCAGAGCGTCTTGAACCAACCACAAATACTCTCTTCGATTTGCAGACTAGATTGCATGCTTCTTCCATAAGAACCGGATTCATTTCATTTATTGTTTCTTGTATATTATCCAGATCATTTTTCATGGCATCATAGAAGAAATCAGCTGTTTCGACATTCTTGCTAACTGATCTTTCTAATTTTACTAAAGTACGGTCGCTTAGAGCCGCATTCTGCATAGAACGTTTAAACTCAGCGAAGCCAGAAAATCCAATACGGGATGAAAATCTTATTATGGTTGCTTCGCTGACATCTATTTTTTTAGCTAATTGTGAACTTGTCATCAGTATAACAGCCGTTGGATTTGTTAGAATATAGTCTGCCACTCTTTTTTCAGCCGGTGTAAAGAGCTTATATTGTTCTAATATTATATCAGTGATCTGATCTTCATAGTCTCTATAGTCTATCTTCATTTAAATCCCTTTCATTTTTTAGATTTATTGGGCGAATTGTAAAATGAAGTTGAACTAATAAAAAATCCATAGTGACGATTTCTGTTGTAAAATAGTTTTTACGAGAAACAATTTCACAGAAAGGCGAATCACTATGGATCACTCACAGTTTACACCT
>JAAYSU010000052.1 GCA_012523915.1 Clostridiales bacterium | reverse complement strand
GGTGCTATGGTTTTTACAGGATGTGGTGGCGGAGCACCAGATCCACAGGATGGAGCTCCTGAAGAACCTATTGTCATGAGTTATGATGTGAAGATATACTATGTAAACAATGAATATGTAGAAACAGGGGATGAAAATTTAGACCCTCTTTTGGTAGATGAAAAGAAAATAGAAGTTGAAGAGGGTCAAAATGCATATATCGCGTTGCTAAAGCTCCTAGCTGAAGTTCCGAATGATGAAATGGGAACAGTAGTAACAGATGATATTATTTTCAATGACGTATATCTAAATGAAGAAACCATAGTAGTTGATCTAGCAAGCGAAGGAATCTATGGACATGGAGGAAGTTTGACTGAAATGCTTTTTATTAATCAGATTGTAACAACTCTTTTGGAAAATAATGAATTAGCTGGTTCAGATTCACCCCCAAAAAAAGTACAGTTTCTGGTTGATGGTGAGATAGTTGAAAGCTTAATGGGTCATATTACTGCTTCAGAACCTTTTGCACAATTAGATTTATAGCAAGGAGACAATTATGGGATCATATGAAGTAAGAGATGTGAATTTAGCCGTTACAGGTAGACAGAAGATTGATTGGGTGGCAGCTAATATGCCATTACTGTCAAGCTTTTATAAAGAATTTGAGCAGAACAGGCCCTTTGAGGGTGTGAAGATATCGCTCTCGATTCATCTGGAAGCAAAGACAGCATATCTTTGCAGAGTGTTAGCAGCAGGGGGTGCACAATTGTCGGTAACAGGGAGCAATGTGTTATCAACCCAGGATGATGTAGCCGCAGCCTTAGTTGCTGATGGATTAAGTGTATATGCCTATTATGGCGCAACCCAGGAAGAATACGATCGCCATATTGAGATGACACTTGAACAAAAGCCTAATATCATAATAGATGACGGGGGGGACCTTGTCGGAATGATCCATGGTAAAAGGCCTGACTTAGGTGAAGAGGTCTGGGGAGGATGCGAAGAGACTACCACAGGAGTTTCCAGACTCAGAGCGATGGAAAGAGAAGGAATACTCAAATTCCCCATGGTCTCTGTAAATGATGCAAAATGCAAGCACTTGTTCGACAACAGATATGGAACTGGACAATCCGTTTGGGATAGTATTATGCGTAATACTAATTTAATTATTGCAGGAAAGCGGGTTGTAGTAGCAGGCTATGGCTGGTGTTCTAAGGGAATTGCCATGAGGGCTAAGGCCCTTGGAGCAAAAGTAATTGTCACTGAAATCGATCCAATACTAGCTATTGAGGCGATAATGGATGGCTATGAAGTGATGAAAATGGAGGAAGCATCACTAGTGGGTGACATTTTCGTTTGCGCAACAGGAAATAAAGATGTTATAACCTTAGGTCATATGCTAAAAATGAAAGACAGAGCAATCCTTGCCAACGCAGGCCACTTCAACGTAGAAATAGATATAGAAAGTCTTGAAGAAGCGGCAATAGAGAAGAAAGAATTAAGAAAAAATGTGATGGGATACAAGCTTAGCAATGGGAGATGGATATGTGTTTTGGCCGAAGGCAGGTTGGTTAACATAGCAGCGGCGGATGGACATCCTGCAGAGATAATGGATATGAGCTTTGCAGTACAATGTCTGTCTGCTTTGTATATAAAAGAACATAAGGGAAAGCTAGAAAAAAAAGTTATAGACGTTTCTAAGGAGATCGACTACCAAGTTGCCAGAAGATTGTTAAAAGCATGGAATGTTGAAATCGATACCTTATCAGAGGAACAAAGAGAATATCAAAATAGTTGGAAAATATGAGGTGTGTTATGAGATTTGCAAACAGAATGAAGTATATGGAAGATAAAGAATTATTATCGCTAATGGAACTAGCTGATGCTCCGGATATCATATCTTTTGCAGGCGGTTTTCCTTCGCCTGAATCCTACCCTATTGAAGACATCAAAGATTCCTTTATGAAAGTACTTGAGACACAGTGGAAAGAGGCCTTAAGCTATAGTTCTACTAGTGGGTTTGGTAGGCTGAGAGAGCAGATAGCAGGGAGGATGAATAAAAACTTTGGGCTTAATCTTACCTCAGATGAGATTCTAATAACGACCGGCTCTCAGCAAGC
This sequence comes from Clostridiales bacterium, assembly GCA_012523915.1. Lineage (GTDB taxonomy): Bacteria > Bacillota > Clostridia > Peptostreptococcales > Anaerovoracaceae > JAAYHT01. Next base: position 208 of record JAAYSU010000052.1, on the reverse strand, counting down.
CTTGGATATGACAGGCTTGATGCTCATAGATAAAGATGATGTGATTCTTTTTGAGACCCCATCTTATCTTGGTGCTTTGAACGCCCTAAAAGCTTATGAAGCAGAACTTGTAGCTGTACCTACTGATGATGATGGGATAAAAATCGATGAGTTAAAGAAGGCTCTTGATTTATATAAAGAGAGGGTAAAATTAATTTACGTCATTCCT
>JAAYSU010000051.1 GCA_012523915.1 Clostridiales bacterium | reverse complement strand
TTTTTCCAATAGTTGTTCCTGAGTAAGTGAACAAACTACCAAAGTTCCATCTTCAATAAGTGCAATTGTTCCGTGCTTCAGTTCTCCTCCCGCATAGGCTTCAGAATTAATATAAGAGATTTCTTTAAACTTCAGTGAGCCCTCCATAGATAATGCATAGTCTAGGCCTCTGCCAATATAAAATATGTTTTTAGCATTGAAATGCTCGTTGGCAAACTTCTGTATTTCCTTTCTCTTGTTTAATACACTGTTTATCATATTCGGTACTTGTAGAAGCTGATCCATGTAATAATTATAAATCTCTTCATCTAGAAGACCCTTCTTTCTAGCAAAACTCAGAGCCACCAGATACAGGGCTGAAAGCTGGGCATTATACGCCTTTGTGGATGCCACCGCTATTTCAGGTCCAGCCCAGGTATACAATACATCGTCTGCTTCCCTTGCAATAGAGCTTCCAACAACATTGACAATAGCCAGGGTTCTTGAACCTCTTCCCTTAGCTTCTCGCATGGCCATTAAAGTGTCAAGGGTCTCACCTGATTGACTGAGTACTATAGTTAAATGTTTATCATTCACTATTGGATCTCTATATCTGAATTCCGATGCTACTTCTACCTCAACAGGAATTCGTGCAAGTTTTTCTATAATGTACTTCCCTACAACACCTGCGTGATAGGCAGTCCCACAGGCTATTATATGGATTTTTTCACAGTTTTTTATCATATCATCGGTTATTGCGAAATTATCTAATACTATTTCATTACCCTTTATTCTAGGATTAATTGTCGCTCTTACAGCTGAAGGTTCTTCAAAGATTTCTTTTATCATAAAATGCTCATGGCCACTTTTTTCAGCTGCTGAAATATCCCAGTTTACGTGAAATATATCGCGCTGCTGTTTTTCCCCTAGAATATTATAGATTTGAATTCTGTCTTTGGTAATGAAAGCTACTTCCTTGTCTTCAAGAATCAATATTTCACGAGTATATTTCAGGATTGCAGGTATATCAGATGCAATATAGTTCCCATTTTTGCCAATACCAACAATCAATGGACTTTCTTTTCTTGCTGCGGCAAACATATTAGGATTATCAGTCGACAATACTCCCAAAGCATAAGATCCCTCTAATTCATTTAAAGTTTTTAAAACTGCTTTTAATAAATCACCATCATAATTATATTCAATGAGGTGAGCAATAACTTCAGTATCAGTTTCTGACTTAAATTCATAGCCCTTCCCAGTCAAAAATTCCCTAATTTGAATATAGTTTTCTATAATCCCGTTATGAACAACCGCTATTTTCCCGTTTTTGCTCACATGTGGATGTGAATTTATCTCACTAGGTTCTCCATGGGTAGCCCATCGGGTATGTCCTATGCCAATTATTCCATCAATTTTTATATTATTCAGTTTATCTTCAAGAGCAGCAAGCCTCCCTTTTGCTTTGACAGTTTTTATCCCGTCATTATTCAAAATTGCAATACCTGCAGAATCATACCCTCTATATTCTAGCTTTTTAAGACCATCTATTAGAATTGGTTTTGCATCCATTTTCCCAATATAGCCGACTATTCCACACATTTTAACTCTCCTTCAAGATTATTTTATAGATATTTAATTTGACAATCTGGATTAAATATATCGTATGCACAGACATAAAATAAAACACAATAACCTAAAGCCAGACAATATAAAATCTGACATCGGTATACAAACCAGATTTAATTTAATAAATGGGGTATATAAAGAAATGCAGAAAGTCCACTTAAATACATTTTGTCTCTAATGTCACCATCAGGATTTGTAGTATTTATTCGGTGGTGGCACACCGGAGGGTTTCCGCCGAAAACTTCGATTATCTGCCCTCTCCTCGTCAACTAAGAATAGTTCTTAGTTCAGGCGCTCATTATTTACTGTCCTACACTAAACAATCCTCCTTCCCGACAGTTTCTTCCCGCATTTTTTACTTTATTATTTTATATTAATTTATTTTAATATACAATAAAAAAATTAGAAGGTTACAATTTATTGTAATTTTTATGCAACCTCCTGTTGTTATCATTCTTATTAAGAGAATCTCTCACTATTTCTTTCAAATTCAATAAAACTTCCCTTTCAAACCATGGGTTTCGTTTTAGCCACCCATAGTTTAAAGGTGAAGGATGAACCAGGGGTAAATATTCTGGTAGATAATTTTTATAGTTTCTAACTGTTTCAGTTAAGTTTTTCTCCATTCTGTTGCCAAGATAGTATTTTTGAGCATGATTTCCAATGAGAATTATAGTTTCTATATTTGACATTTCTTCTAATAGTAATGGATGCCATTTTTCTGCAAATCCTTTTCGAGGTGGCAA
>JAAYSU010000225.1 GCA_012523915.1 Clostridiales bacterium | reverse complement strand
TAATTAATTATATTTGTGAAAACAAGTTTGCACAACACTTTCCAGTATATTTATTGGTTTGTGGGATAATTTTAAGTTTCTGAATTCACTAAATGGATTCAGAAACTATTTATTTTAATTAACAAGCAACAAATACCGTGTGCGTAATAATAATCTGTAATGCTGAAATTTTAATCAAATTGAGGGGTTTTTTTAAAATTCTATGAGAGCAAAAGTATACGTTGAAACCAATAAAAAAGATATTTACTATTATGACCATGTAAAAAAAGCTGTATATGATCTATATCCATTAAGAGTTGATAAGATTCAAACCCTGGAATATTTTAATAATAATCTATATGCCGATGCCAGATTTCGGGCTTTTAAAAAAAACAATAACGATAAAATTAAAGAGTCCGATTTTAAAGAATTACCTGGTGAAGTAAATCGTGATATTGCTTATAAGGTTAGGATTGAACTATTGAATGTTATTTCAGACGATGATACTTTCATATTCGCGCATAATATATTAGCTCTAGGTATAAATAAATATGTTGAATCTCATAGATTAAATATTTGTAAGCCTAAACTGGAGAGTCTTGATGTTATATCAAAAATTGAGAATTTAATTTGCGAATATAAAGAAGATTATCCAAAATATAATTTGTCAGAATTCTTAATGCAGAAGGATCACTGGGAGTTTTATTGCAATCATAATAGTGAGCTTCAAAAGGATGAGGAATGGTGGCTTGAGGCTTTCAATTATGCTTATGAACTATTTGACAAAGTACGTGTGAAGTCTTATGATCCTTTTAAGGCACAGTATATCATTAAAAATATTTATTTTAATGATAAAGAGTTTGAGCCAATTATTGTTGCGATTATCAAAAATCTAATTGATAATTATAATTGCAATAATGATGATGAAAAAAGGAAGCGTTTGAAAATGCTATCAGTAATGATAGAAGAGTATAATAGTGAGAGTTACTTGAATATCGATAAGTATTATCAAAAAAAATTACCTTCCCTAAATCCTGATAAAATCAATTGGCTTAAAGCAACAAAGGTATTTAATTACAATATCATTAGAAAGTGGGTATTTCATGACTCCTTTAACCATGATCAGAGATTGAATATTATAAACCTTATAGAGAAAAAATACTATAAGGAAAAAGTAAGCCATCCAGATATTCTAATATATGATCTTTCAGAATATTTCCAGAACTTAAGAGATGAGGTTAATTCAAATCTAATTAAAGAGTGTGATGAGGTTAATTCATACAACGAGTCTTCATTTATGAAGGAAATTGAAGCTCTGAAAATTGATTTATTCCAAAAAACTAATGAAGTTGAGAGGTTATACCGGGAGAATGAAGCACTTAAAAAGGAGAATCAAAAACTTGCAAAAGATGTTTCTGATGATGGAATGACTGTTTCTCAACTGGCCATAACTTTCTACTACTTTTTTAATGAGTTGGGTGTAAATTTTGGTAATTCTGATAAGACTGAATGGGCAAAGTTGATTCATATAATAACCGGTAAGAGTAGAGAGAGGATCAGAAGAGCGCTTAATATTGAATTTGATACAAAAATCTCACAGAAAAATCTAAGATATATTGCTGGTTGTTTTCATAATTTATTCCCGCTTATCGAAGATAAAATAATAAAAGATATCAAAGAGTAAATTTGTAACCCCCTCTGTAACCCCTTCTGTAACTCCCTGACTCCGTTACAGCCTATATTTAGCTATCTATATTTGTCCCATCACCTCACTGTAGAGGTGGTGGCTTATTTTTTATTGGCACATAAATAAGTCTATTAATGCCATTAATATTATGGATGACAAAACAATTACATTTAATGAAGTACCTGAAGCAATTACTGTTCTGATTGAGAAAATTGGAAATCTTGAAAACATGATCGAAGCTACATTGAATTCCAAACCTGATGAAGTTGTATGGATGAATGTTGATGAACTGTGTTCTTATCTGCCAGCGAAGCCGGCCAAACAAACTGTTTACGGTTGGGTGTGCTCTAAATTTATTCCTTATCATAAGAAAGGGAAGAAATTACAGTTTCTAAAAAGCGAAATTGATGAATGGTTGATAAGTGATAGCAAAGAAAAGGAAGATCTGGAAGCAGCTATTGAGGAACAGACTATGCGTATCCGTAATAATATAAGAAGGAGGAGCCTATGAAAGGAGTAGATTTAACTGATCGGCAAGATGAATGGTCTGACTGGATTGATGCTCAGGATGTATGCACTAACATGCATATTAGTCAGCGTACTTTACAGACCTGGAGAATTGAAGGTCTGCTTCCTTTCTCACGGATTAAAGGTAAGTTATATTACAGAAAGTCGGACATCTTTTTATTACTTAAAGAAAATTATAATGGTGACTTAAGAAGAGGTGATTACAAGAGTGAAGATGATGGGAAAGGAGGTATGAATGCTAGTGAAATGTGAAGTTAATGGAAGAGTAACTGAAGAAAATAATGTAGTAAGTGTTTCTGATAAACAAAATTTTATTGATTTACTCGATCTTGATTTAAGTGAATTTGAAAAACAGTTC
>JAAYSU010000050.1 GCA_012523915.1 Clostridiales bacterium | reverse complement strand
TAATTATTTTAGATGTAGATAACTTTAAAAGAATAAATGATACCTATGGTCATCCAGTAGGTGACGAATTGCTAAGGCAGCTGACAGATCTATTAATCAGTAACGTTCGACAATCAGATACTGTATGTAGGTTTGGAGGAGATGAGTTTATTATCATTTTGCCAAATACTTCTCTAGAAGAGGGATATGCACTTGCAGAAAGATTAAGAAAAATAATAATGAATAAAAGATTCATCTTAGATTTGATCACATTACAGATTACTTCTAGTTTCGGTATATCTGTAATGAATTGTATGGAAAATAGAAGTATTGAGGATTACTATTCATCTGTGGATAAAGCACTCTATTTAGCCAAACAAAAAGGTAAAAACAGGGTTGAAATAGCCAAGGAGAGCATGAGCTAGCTATCAAGTGTATTTATCAATTAATGGAGGACTAGTATGAAGTTATGTATTCTCATGGGAAGTCCACGAAAAGATGGAAACACAATAAAACTAGTTAAAACGTTTATAGAAGAGATAAAAGTTAATAAAGGGGAATGTGATTTAATTTGGCTGTATGATAAACATATAAAACCATGTATTGGGTGTAGGAACTGCCAAAAAGACTGGACTAATTTTGGTTGTAGATTTAAAGATGATATGGGTGAAATATTTAATAAAGTTTTTGAATGCGATGTCATAATTCTAGCTACGCCAATCTATTCATGGTACTGTACGCCTCCTATGAAATCAGCATTGGATCGTTTGGTTTATGGTATGAATAAATATTATGGCGAAGAAAAAGGACCTTCCCTTTGGAGAGGGAAGGAGTTGGCTATACTAACAACCTGTGGATATAGGCCAGAAAATGGTGCTGATATTTTTGAAGAAGGCATGAAAAGGTATTGTAAGCATTCTCAACTTAATTATCTAGGAATGCTAGTTGAAAGAGATCTAGGCTATGATACAATTTTCATAACAGATGATAAAATTGAAAAGGCAAAGTCATTTGCCCGAAAAATAATTTCTCATGCATAGTATGGAGGAACAGAATGAAGAATGTATATCGAGTTTTAGCATCTCTCAATATTTTTGTAGGAGTATGCGCCATATTCGGGGGTATGGCTGCAATTCTTTTCCCCGAAGAACCTTTGGGTGTGACAGTTGATATATTGGAAAACTCACCTTTCGAAAATTTTCTTATCCCAGGAATAATTCTATTTGCAGTAATCGGAATCGGCAATATTTTAAGTGCTTTTTTACTGCTAAGGTTCAATTTGAGATATCAAGGATATATAAGCAGTATCTTTAGCTGGGCCTTGATTATTTGGATTATAGTTCAATGTATTATGTTAGATTTCATAATTCCATTACATATATTGCTTTTTATTATCGGATTAGTTGAAGCAGCTCTATCTATAGTAATTTTGAAAAAGCAAGTGGGGAAAAGATCATGAGTAATATTCTTAAACAAACTCCTTGGAGGAGATTTACGATCAATAGGTGACGCCCATGAAGTTATATCGGATATACTTAAAGAGCCTGAGCTTTTCGGTGAAGTCTTTAATGGAATGAGAAGCGATAACCCGCTTATTCGAATGAGGTCAGCTGATGTAATAGAAAAAGTATCGAGGATACATCCCGAATATCTCACCTCCTATAAAG
>JAAYSU010000049.1 GCA_012523915.1 Clostridiales bacterium | reverse complement strand
TCCGAATATGTATCTGCCGGAGACATTGGTGTTAAGAGTTTGTATGAATTGAATCATAAGGTCCCGAAGCTCAGTTGCGATGACCTCTCTTTCGTTCTTACTCTGCGTATCGTTTATACCGGTAAGAATCTTTGCCTTTGCTTCCTGGATTACATCCTGCAAATGTGTAAGACCTGTTTCGCTGTTAGTAAGGAAGTCCTTGGCATACTCTATGTTGGATAGATATCCTTCTACCTTGCTCATGTTCCTTCTTATCTGGAAGGCCTTTACAGCTTCTGCAGTATTCTCAGAAGAATTGGTATGTTTCCTGCCTGTAGCTACTTGGTTATTTAAACGATCAAGTTCGTAAGCAAGATTGTTTAAAGATTTCGTATATCTAGTTGTTATCATTCTGTTTGTAATACGCATTTTAGATCTTCCTCTCGTTATCTACCAGCAACTCCCATGTTGTTTATTATCCTGTCGATTGCTTCATCAAGTATGGTGAAATAGCGTGCGGCTGCATTGTATGCTTTTTGGTGTGCCATCAAGTTTATTCCTTCCTCGTCAAGGTTTACCCCTGAGATGGATTCCCTTGAGTTGAACAAACTTGTAAGTACGGCATCTGATGTATCTGAAAAATTCTTGTAAAGACTTATATCCAACGAAAGCTCACCTATTAAGCCTGTCATGTATTCGTTGAAGGTCCCTTTAAATACCAGACCGGCTTCGTTTTCTACATCCATGTAAAAGTCTAATTTACCTTCCATGGCATTGATCATTCTAAGGACGTTGTCATTGTCTCCACCAGGTATTTTCGAAGTATTTATGTAGGTGCTGGAATTTATCCATTCCTCTGAGATGGCTATGTTTGCAGCTGTTATAATGCCACTTCCATCATTGGCTGAAAATAGGGGCATAGCGTTTTCATCGCCAGGATCTATATCGTTTAAATCGTTGAATACTTTAGCGAAAGTAGCTGCAAAAGTATCCATGGCATTCATATAATAAAGGGTTCCGCGAAAGTCGTTTTCACCTTTTGCTGTATCTGCATAGATACCTGAACCGTTGATAATATCCAGGTAGCCCTTGATTGCACCGCTTGAAAAATGATCGGTAATGTCATCTGTGTCGTGGGCATCAAATGCACCTGTAAGTTCAAGGGATATCTTTCCGTCTCTTTCTATAACAGAAAGTTCGTTGTATAGGCCGTTGTCTATAAGGCCTATGGATATGCCAGTTTTTTCATCGTAGATAGATATCTCTAGGTTTTCAACTATGATGTCCTCCGATATTTTGTCAGGAGTGACAGTTACTTTTATGTTAGCTATATTTGAAAGCTGGTCTATCAGCAGGTTGCGCTTATCTAAAAGCTCATTTGGATTGTTTCTGTAAGTATGCTCTTTCTTTATCTGTTCGTTTAAGCTTGCAATGTTTTTAACCAAGGTGTTGAACTCATTGTTGACAACAACATTGCTAAGATCATATATGGCCTGTTCCCTTGCTTCGCTTAGCTGTCTTGCGTATACGTTCATTATCTGAGTTACCTTCTGTGCTGAAGTCCTTACTACAAGAGTGAGCTCTTCGCTAGTGGGAGACTCAGAAAGGGTTTGAAGCTGTCTAGTAAAGTCCAGAAGTTCCTCCTGAAGACCTGCTGTGCTCAGTTCATCTAGCACATTCTCCAGGTCCTTAAGTCCGGCAAGGACCTTGTCATACATTCCGCTGTTCGAATTCTCGTTTCTGTATCTGGCGTCTAGAAATATATCCCTAATCTGACCAATGCCTGTAATCTGTACACCCAGGCTGCCAGCGTAGTTTGGCGTAGCAAATTTCTGAGAGGATCCTCCCGTAGAAAAGGAACTGAGATCCACTCTCTGACGGCTGTAGCCTTCAGTGTTGGCATTGGCGATGTTGTTTCCCGTAATATTGATGTTTGCTTGACTTGCAGCTAGTGCTCTGCTTGCTGTCTGAAATGCTAAAAATGTTGGTATCATAATTTTTCTCCACCTATATTTTGGTTTCAAAGGATTTTATCGATTTTTGTACTTTTTCTGCGTCTTTGTTATAAGTCTTATTATTTGTTACATCCAGTTTGGTTAGTGCCTTATCTATTGTGTAGAGCTTTGACTGTAGTAGGGTTTCGCATTTTTCCTTATAGAAATTTACCTCTTCTATCGTTTGACCGAACTGGCCTACCAAGCCGTAGAACTTTAGTCTGCTTTCTTCAGGTAGCAGGGGTATCATTTCTGTGAGCTTGTTGGCTGAAATACCCAATTTTGTTTGGTATTCAGAGACCTTCTTGTCAAAGGACTTTGTCTGAAAAAGTACTGCCTGCTTACTCTTAAGTACCTGGTCAAGTTTTTCGATATCGTCTTTTTCTATGCATTCCAATTCTTTTTTAAGTATATCAACTAGGTCTGTGTAAACATCTAGTATGCTGTGCAGGTATTGGTAAAAGCTCTCAAGTATTTGTAATTTATTATCAGACATTTTTAGGTCCTCTATTTCAGTATTGCATCGGCTATCAAATTAGCTGGAACGTCGTATTCGCCTTTTTCAATTTTCTCCTTTAATTCTTCAACCTTTACATTTGAAGTGTCTAAAGAAGCCTCATAGACTATATCGGATTTAGCTACCATGATCCTCTTATCTTCAAAGGAACCGGAATAACTGCTTGAAATTTCGGCCTTGTCAACCTTGTTCTTATTCACATATTTTTTGTTTTCTTCAGTACTTACGTTTCTTACAGGATCTGTAGCTGGATCCTGAACCTTTTGAGGTTGTACTGATTTATTTTTACTTACAAATGAGATTTCCATAATTGAAGTCTCCTTTCCAAACGGTATAAAATCATCCTCACTTTCCTTATCGGCAGCAGGGTAGAAAACTTTAGAGTTGTTTTATGATATTTTTTTACAATTTTTTCTTGGCATGATTTTTGCCAACTTATAAATACTATAAAATTTCTTAAAAAAAATTGCTAAAACGGTTGTATTCTGTCGAATTTAGTGCTATAATGTGGAAAAAATTTAGATTAAACCAAGCATACAAAAAACCAAATATTTTTAGGGGGCAAACTTACAGATAGACCGGAGACGAATCTGGTAGTTTGTCGCAATTTTGAAACCAGTCAAAATAAAATATTTGTTTTCTTTTTTTGGATTTTAGGACGAGTCCGAGGTATTGTATTGTCCTTTTTTTGTAAAAAAATTACCTGAAAGGAGAGTTTTAAGTGATTGGGGACTCAATAACAACTGCCATATTACAAAAAGCCCTCGACGGCACATGGCAGCGGCAAAAAGCAATAGCAAATAATATAGCCAATCATGATACACCAGGTTATAAGGCTCTGAGGGTATCCTTTGAAGACACCCTGGTAAGGGAGATTGAAAAAAACAACGTTAAGGACGCTAAGATAAGGGTATATATAGACAATTCTGGGACGGAGAGAGCCGATGGCAACAATGTTAACCTTGATTTTGAGAACATTGAAATGGCTAAGGCACAGTTACAGTACCAGTATCTTATAAGAAGTATGACGGATATGTATTCGAGACTTAGATACGCGGTTAGTGAAGGGAAGAAATAATTATGGATTTTTTAAGCAGTCTTAATATTTCCGGATCATGATTGACAGCCCAGAAGCTCAGAATGGATATCATAGCTCAAAATATAGCCAATGCCGAAGTGACAAGAACAGAAAGAGGCATTCCCTATAGGCGCAAGATGGTGGTATTCAACAGCCTAGCCGAGGGTGGCAACTTCCGCGAGACCCTCAACAATGTTATGGGGGTTAAGGGTAAAGGGGTTAAGGTAAGCGCTGTGGTTGAAGACAGATCACCCTTTGTAAGAGTTTATGATCCTGGACATCCTGATGCGAATGAAGAAGGTTATGTTCTGCTTCCTAACGTAAACAGGACGCAGGAAATGATAGATATGCTGGCTGCAAGCAGGGCATACGAAGCAAATGTAACTGCCTTTAATGCTACTAAGGCAATGGCACTAAAAGCTTTGGAAATCGGAAGATAATCTTATGTTAAATCTAAAAACAGAAGGCAGGGAGGCCGAATAAGATGGAAAGAATTTCTTTAGACCCTATTCAAAGGTTAAAACCTATTGATTCTTTAAACCGTAACAATGATTCTGACAAAGCAAGTGGTCTGGGTTTTAAAGAGATGTTTCAAGATGTGGTTCAGAATGTAAAGGAAACGGAGGAAGCCACTAAAATTGACGCATACAACCTATCTATTGGCAATATGGACGATCTGCATACGATGATGATCAATGCAGCCAAGGCTGAAATTGCTTTGCAAACTATGGTTCAAATCAGAAACAAGGTCCTCGACGCATACTCTGAAATTATGAGAATTAATATCTAATTTTTTGGCATGTTTTAATGGCATAAAACATGTTTTTTGTTAATTATTTTAAACTATAGTGTAATATGGAAGTTTATATATGAATGAGCAAATCAAAAAGAATTTGGACGCATTAAAAAATTTTTGGAATAACGCTTCTAAAGTTACAAAAAGACTACTTGTTGGGATATTAGTAGCTATTATCGTTATAGCTTTAGTATTTAGTATATTCTTAAACACAAAAGAATACGTTGTACTCTTTGACCAGATTTCACAAGCTGAGAGTTCAGAAATCCTGTCGAAATTGCAGGACATGGGAGTGAATGTCAAGCTTGATGAAAAAGGTTCGATAATGGTTCTTAAAGAAGACGAGTCAAAAGTAAGGATGACTCTCGCCACAGAAGGATATCCCAAAAGCGGTCTAAGTTACTACTACATAGAACAGGGAAGCGGAATGCTGACAACCGACTATGAGAGAAGTCAGTATGTCAATATACAGCTTCAGGAGAGAATCGCTGCAAGCATTAAGACACTTGATGCTGTTAGGGACGCTATAGTCACAATTACAATCCCTAATGAGAATGTGTTTTACTTGCAGGAAAAAGAAAAGCCCTCTGCTTCCGTAATCATACATATGGAAAAGGGGAACACCCTTACGGAAAGCCAGGTATTGGGTATACAGAACTTGGTTGTCAAGTCGGTTTCAGGATTAACAGAAGAAAACGTTGCAATAACAGATAGTAGCGGCAACGACCTGTTGGCGAATATAACGGGGAGAAGTGCCGAGATGTCTAAGATTAATATAACAAGAGAGATAGAGAACGATATTAAGCGGAAGATCTTAGGCGTTCTCGTAGGCCCTTATGACGCATCGGAGTTAAGGATTTCTGTTACAGCCTCCGTTGACATGGATGCCCTTGTAAGAGAAGAAACCCTATACTCTCCTTCAGCTGAAGGAAACAACACTGGAGTTATCAGCGAAGAGTCAAGGACCGAGGAAAGCTCTTCAACTACCCATACTGACGGAGGGGTTCCTGGAACCTCAACTAACTCTGAGGTGCCCACTTACCCTGTAGGAGGGAATACAGGAGAGAGCAGTTCAAGCAGCAGCAGCGAAAATATTAAGTATCAGGTGAGTCAGATAATATCTCAATTCCAAAAGCATGGGGCAGAGATTGAATCTGTAACCGTTGGAATTGCCATAGACAAGCCTGCATTTGCGCCGGGGGAAAGGGAAAGCATAATGCGATTGGTATCCCATTCCGTCGGTATTAATGAAGAAGATATCACGGTAGAAAATTTCGTATTCCAAAGACCTCAGGAAGATATTGTAATTCCTGAAGAAGAGGAAGAAATGAATAAACTATTGATCTATGGCGGTATTGCTGCGGGAGTAGTTTTGATTGCCTTGCTAATACTCCTGATCACTTTATCAAGAAGAAGAAAGCGTGCGGCTGAACTTGCAGCTATTCAAGAAAGCCAGGCAGGGCAAGAGGAAGTATCTTTAGAGGACTTGATCGAAGAGGTGAAGGTACCACCGATTAATCCTATTAAGGATGCTAAGAGAGAAGAAGTTAAAGAGTTCGCTAGAAGCAATCCAGAAATAGCGGCTCAGATGATAAGGTCTTGGTTAAAGAACGATGACGATTAGAAGAGGTGTTTTAGATGAATGATTTGACTCCAAGGCAGAAGGCAGCACAGATAATAGTCTCATTGGGAACTGACCTAGCCTCTAATATCTATAAACATTTGGAAGAGGATGAAATTGAGAAACTCACATATGAAATTGCCAAGCAGGAAAGTATACCGCCTGAGTATGCTGACCAGGTAATTGATGAATTCTATGGACTTTGTGTTGCACAGAAGGTTTATTTAGAAGGGGGCATTACCTACGCTAAGAATGTCTTAGAAAAGGCATTCGGAGTGCAGCAGGCAGCAGCTTTATTAGAAAGGGTTACAAAGACTTTAAGAACTAAGGCTTTTGAATTTATACGCAAGGCAGATTACAAGAATCTGATGAATATGATAGTTAACGAACATCCCCAGACCATCGCCTTAATCCTGTCCTATGCAAGGGCAGATCAGGCCTCAGCTATAATTTCCGAGCTACCTAAGGATGTAAGGGTGGATGTGGTTGAAAGAATTGCAAAGATGGACAGGACCTCACCCAGTATCATAAAGCAGGTTGAAGCAATCCTTGAGAAAAAGTTCGAATCCGTCATATCAGTGGATTTGCTCGATGTGGGCGGAATCAACTATATTGCTGAAATTATGAATAACATGGATAGGGGGACTGAGAAGTTTATCTTTGATGAACTTGGCAAAAAAGATCCTAAGCTTACTGAAGAGATCAGGAAGCGGATGTTCATCTTCGAGGATATTATTACCCTGGATACCTTCTCAATACAGAGGTTCCTAAGAGAGGTAGATACAAAGGATATGGCTATAGCCCTAAAGGGTTCAAACAAAGAAGTATCCGATATCATCTTCCAGAACATGTCCCAGCGTATGGCTGAGACAGTAAGAAGTGAAATAGAATATCTGCATAATATTAGGGTTAGAGACGTTGAAGATGCTCAGCAAAAGATTGTAGCAATTATACGTAGGCTTGAAGAAGAAGGGGAAATTGTAATAACCAAGGGTGGAAAGGATGATATCATTGTCTAGCATTGTAAAGGCGGACCTGCTCTATGAAATACCTGCTGAAGAGTTGTTGGATGAAGAGTCTATGTCAGGCGACTATGATGAAAGAATAGAACATATTCTTAGACAAGCCATTAGAAGATCCAAACATATTGAAAAAGAGGCAAAGAAGCGTGCAGATGCCTTGCTTGAAGATGCCTATGAGAAAAGCCGCAGGATTGCTGCTGATGCTGAGAGTATGGGCTATAAAAAAGGGTATGAACAGGGTCTTCAAGATGGATACAAGGCTGCAAGGGAAGAGGCTACTGAAGGCCTGAATGAAATAGAGTACCTTATTGAGCTTATCAAAAGGCAGCAGCGGGAAGCTTACTATAAGGAAGAGGCAAACCTTATTGACCTGGCATTCGAAATCGCAAAGAAGATCTTAAGAAGAGAAGCAGAAGTAGATAAGGATTTAATTCCAAAGATGATACTGGATATCATCTCCGAAAATGAAGGAGCTTTAAAAGTCTATCTTTCAGAATACAATGAGGCTTTAGACTTACATATAGATAGAAACATCTTAGACAAGATCAAGAAGGAGACGAAGAATCTCAAGCTAGTCACCGTTTCCCACCCGGATATGATGATGGTTGACACTGAAAAGGGAGTTATAGACTTAAGTATATCTGAACAGCTTAAAAAGATCAGAAATGCTTGTGACGAAGAGTAGGGACAGAGGAAATCTATATGGATGTACAAAGGCACATTAAGAGAATACGAAGAATTGACTCATACAGATATCTAGGGAAGATAGATAAAGTTATAGGTATGATGATCGAATCTATCGGACCTGACTGCAAAGTTGGTGAGCTCTGCAAGATCTATAACCAGGGGTTCGATAGATATATTAATGCTGAGGTTGTTGGATTTAGAGGAAACAAGGTCCTGCTTATGCCCTATGAAGAAGCAGAAGGCATAAGTCCGGGGGATCTTGTTGAACCGATTAATACCCTGCTTAAAATAAATATTTCTGATGGCCTGATAGGAAGGGTAATCAATGCGACAGGGGAACCCATTGACGGTAAGGGGCCAATTAAAGCTAAAGTGGGCTATGAAGTTCAAAGCATAAGCTCAAACCCACTAGACCGCCCGAGAATTAAAGATGTTCTGGAGTTTGGGATAAAGGCCATAGATGGGCTTTTGACCATCGGAAAGGGACAGAGGATAGGAATTTTTTCAGGCAGTGGCGTTGGAAAGAGTACCCTAATGGGTATGATTGCTAGGAATGTGAAAGCTGATGTAAATGTCATAGCATTAGTCGGTGAGAGGGGCAGAGAGGTTAGAGAATTTTTAGAAAGGGACCTTGGAGAAGAGGGCCTTAAAAGGTCCGTACTGGTTGTTGCCACATCGGATCAGCCGCCAATGCAGCGTATGAAATGCGCTATGACAGCAACAACTATAGCTGAATACTTCAAGGATATGGGTAAGGATGTTCTCTTGATGATGGATTCTTTGACCAGGTTTGCTATGGCACAAAGGGAAATAGGTTTGGCTTCAGGTGAGCCCCCCATCGCAAGGGGATATACTCCTTCGATTTACTCATCGATGCCTAAGCTTTTAGAGAGGACAGGTAACTTTGAAACAGGTTCAATTACTGGAATATATACGGTTTTGGTAGAAGGGGATGATGTCAACGAACCGATTTCGGATACGGTGAGGGGGATTATAGACGGGCATATTGTTCTATCAAGAAAGATTGCCATGAGAAACCACTACCCTGCCATAGATGTTCTTGGCAGCGTAAGCAGGCTTATGACCGATATAGTAGATGAAGAACAGCTTGACATTGCAGGTAAGATGAGGGACCTGATAGCTATATATGATCAAAATTACGATTTAATCAATATAGGGGCCTATAAAAGCGGGACTAACTTAAAACTTGATTATGCCATAGAGAGAATAGATAGGATAAATAGCTTTTTACAGCAAAAAGTTGATGAAAAGGTTCAGTACCAAGATAGTATTGAGATGATGAAGGCGGCTATAGCATGAAGAAATTCCAATTTAATTTAGAAAAACTATTATCCTTCAAAGATCAGTCACTCGACAGTGAATTGATGACTCTTGCCATTTTAAATAATGAGCTCTGGGAAACAGAAGAAAGACTTCATGCCTTAGAGGAGCAAAAAGAGAAATGCAAGCAGGATTTTGAGACTAAAATGGAAGGCAGAATTACTCCTGCAGCCTTTCAGATACATAATAGCTATCAAGAATTTTTAAGCCAACAGATCAAAAACTGCATTATTGAGATAAGCCACATAAAAAAGAAGATAGAAGATCAAATTGAGCGAGTCAAAGAATTAAAG
>JAAYSU010000240.1 GCA_012523915.1 Clostridiales bacterium | reverse complement strand
TCAAGCCATGTCCACCTTGTAATCGAACGACCTTGGGATATCCATCGGTATTCTCTAATTGGGTAATAATGCTTGAATAGTCTCCCTTTCCTTTACCCGAGTGTGGAACCGGGCCAAACAGAATCAGTCGATAATTCTCGTTATATCGCAAAACCTTAAAAGGAAAGGTTTGCGCCTCATTATACCCAAGACGAAGCTCGATTCGTTCTTTTGGTATCCCAAACTCCTTAAAGCAACCATAAATCTGTTGCTCTTTCAGTTTTGATTCACCGATCACTAAGATCTTGCCATATGGGTCTGTTTGGTAAAGGGGCTCTGTATAAACCGGATACAGGTCATGCATCCCTATGCTTGCCAAATAACCTTCAAGATTTTGATTTTTGAAAGCGTCCCTGATTTCATGCAATAAACGCTGAGAAGCCTCCGCCATTATATCCATGAGATCATCGGGGGTAATTCGCACTATACCACCCCCTCCAATAGCCTTGACCTTTTGTCCCGTATCAGGTCTGCTTGTCTCTGCAAAACAATTAGATCGTCACTTAGGTTTTGATACTCTTCTGCAATTCGGTCCTGCTGTTCACGCGGTAAGTTGGGAATTTGAACTCTTTTAAGATCTTGGATGCTAATACTTCTTACGACAGTACCTTTGGAAAGACTGTTTAGTTGCGCCATTCCCACTTCGCTTTGTAGAAAAACTGATACAAAGAGGGGATTCACGCTTGACTCATCTAACTCGAGAAAATACAAGTTAGAATGGGCCAAAATCTCCCGCCCCTCAGGAATCTTTGCCAACGCCACTTTAAATGGGGCATTCCGGGAAATAACGAGATTTCCATCCTTGATGCAATGCTTCTGATATCGCTCTTCCAAATGAGTTAGACTGGGAAGAGCTGCATCAATAACTCCGTCTTCTATGTGCTGTAGGGCTAGATACCGAAAACCGGTTTCTCCCTCAGTCACAAGTTCGTCCAGCTCGGCAGACCTTATCATGGCACCGCGGTTTATTGAAGTACACACTTGTCCAAGTTCGATACCGTTGGTAATCTCCAATCCTGTTTCTATATAGCGAACTGGATTAACGATATATTCCTGCTGAGCAATTTCATCAAGACCCACGTCTCTACTGATTTCCGAATCATTGCGGTACGCATGAACGATTTTTCTAATATCATCTGTTTCCAGATAGTTGCGACGTCGCTCTTCGGTAAATATGTTGCTTGCATCCACCATCCTTACAAAACTATTGTTCTGACTGAGGATCAACATTGTGAAGGCGATCTTCGTATACGAAAACAGATTTCCGGGCAGTTGTATAGCGCCTTCAACAGCACCACTTTCAAGCAACTGTTTTCGTATAGGCTCATCGGATTGATTCCAAGTGCCAGCGTTGCTCATCAATAATACGGTTCTCCCTGGCTTCTTCATATTCAGGTATGCGGCCAATCCGAAGATCCAGTCGCCCGATGCTGTTCTCTTGATCCCTCTAAGATAGTTCTTCAGGATGCCATTTTCTTCAACCGATCGCTGCAAGCGTGGAAATCTAAAGCCTACAGGGAAGTTAGAGAACACTTTATTAGCCGACAACTTGGAGTAATCTTGACTCACCATATCACCACAGATAAGTTGCATCGGTATACCACTAACAAAACTCCTTATATGAGCAATTTTCAGACTATCAACATTGAGCTCAACTCCATAGAGAGCCATGTTGTCAAAACGTTTCCCAGCCTCTATTAGAAATGAGCCAACACCTGAACCTAGATCCAACACAACGTCATCGGGTTTCAAGTCTAAGAGGGATAAGGCAAGTTGCGAGATCCCTTGAGGGGTAGAGTGATCATCTCCATCTCTGAACAATCGAGGTTCAGCACTTAGTGTCACGGATTTCAGCGTATCCGCATCATATCTACTGCTAATTGAGCTAATTTGCTCACCATATTCCTTTGATAGCCTAACCAAGAATCTTCGAGTTGCCTCATCCTCAATAACATCTGGCAGCGAGTCATAAATCGCCTCGTTACCTTGAGCATTTTTTAGCATCCACGCCAATGCAGAGATACCCACTTGGTGAACTAGTGTATCAGAAAAACCTACAGAAGCCCGTAATAAATCTGCTATCTGCCAAGCCGCATCCTGAACATCAACCATCTCTCGCCTTGCTTGCTCCACTCTTGCCATCTAATTCGCCCCCACTATTTGTCTTATGTTGATTATTATAAATCACAAAACAAGATTTGTCAATGATTATGGAAAATCAATTTGGAATATACCGTTCTTCCTTTTGCATAACCCTCCGCGGAAATTATCTGCATCATCTTGAATCTGCAATTTCGCCTCCCAAAAGCGGTACAAGAATACTAGAAGGAGGTGCCCCATATCGGCCCGCTGGAATTATTCATCCTTGGTGCCGTAACGGCCATAAGACTCCACCAACTTTTAAGGGAAAGGACGTGATACATCCGGTGCGCTATTTTGTTGCTGGATTTCTTGCAGGTGCCCTAATCATTGCTTTGACAGAGATGGAAGAGCTTTGGGAGAATCTCACGGTGTTTAAGAAACAACAACCCCAAGGGAATAGCAGCTAGTGGGGAGCCAATAAG
>JAAYSU010000048.1 GCA_012523915.1 Clostridiales bacterium | reverse complement strand
TTGAAGAAAAATATGATATTTGAGCATCAGGAAGTTGCTCATTTACATAGGACTCTACTATAGCCAGATCATCAAGGCAGTTTTTAATGCTAAAGTATTCTCCATCAACAGGACTATCTCCATGTGCAGGAAAATCAAAAGCTATTGTTCCTATACCAAGGTCAATAAGTGCAGATGATACAGCCTTTGCAGTTGGGCTTTCTTTACTGCTACCTAAACCATGACTGATAATTACAACCTTTTCGTTGTTTTTATTAAGATAGCTTATACATGGAATCTTGTAATCATTTTTTCCTTGTAGACTTTCTCTTCTCATAATAATCTCTCCAAGCTAATATCAGAAACTACTTTCAATATATTTTATTCGATCATATAGCATTTGGTTTACTGGTGTAGCTATTCGATGTTTTTTTCCCATTTCGATTACTGTGCCAGCAAATAAATCAACTTCACTGAAGCGCTTGTTATCAATATCCTGTGCCATCGAAGGTTTGCCATTTGGATCTAGCCTAGAAAGGACATCTAACCAATATTCCAAGTCTTTTTCTGTTAAATTAATTCCTTCTTTATTGGCTAATGTAATAACTTCCCTCATGGCGGAAACCATTGTATCTCTTGCTTCTCCATGCTTTTGAATCGTACCGTAATTACCTTTATATATTGCTACAGTTTGGTTAACCCCGACATTTAGCATGAATTTGCCCCAAAGTCTGTGCTGCATGTCAGTAGCTACTTCATAAGGGAAATCAGTTTTATTGAAGAAGTCTTCTACAGCTTTTACCTTATCGGTTATAAGGCCAGGTTCCCGGCTTCCAAAGCAAAGCATGCCCATATTAGTATACTCAAGTACATTCCCTTTTCTGATTCCATCCATACCCTGGGCAATACAGTACAATATTTTGTCCCACCCATAAGCTTTACTTATTATTTCTTCGCTTACAATTCCGTTTAGACATGAAAGGATGATTGTATCTTCTCCTATATTGTTTCTTACATCCTGTATTGCACTATCAAGATCGTTAAATTTGACTGCAAAAAGAACGAGATCAGCAGGGCCTAAATCTTTATCCGGTGTCACATAATTGAAGTTGCAAACTTCTCCATTACTGTAAATCTTATTCTTTTTATATCTATCTATTCTATTTTGATTAGCAATAATTCTTAAATCATCAAAGGGCATCTTTTTTGACAAATGATGTCCAAATAGAATACCCAAAGCACCTAAACCGACTATTGCAACTGTTTTTATTTCTTTACTCATCTTTAGCTTCTCCAACATTTATTATTAATCTATACTTGAAAGTAGGGTTGCTATTTAGCAACCCTAGTGTATGTTTGTTGTTATTATCATTATCAATTAGCGCCACAGCACTTCTTGTATTTTTTCCCACTGCCACAGGGGCAGGGATCATTTCTACCTGGAGACTTCTCTTTAATTACAGTTTTAGATCGCTTATACTCTTTTTTAATTTCATCTCGTTTTACTTCATCTAATATGCCATCCCATTGCTCTAATGTATACAGGTAGTTAGCTTCCGCCTTCAGCATATTAAAGTATAGCTTTTCAAAATCAATTTCCAACTCTATATCTGATTCTTCACTAAGATCTTCCAGCTGCAATTCTTTTTCTAAGCTGGAGTTTATACCGTCGAGAAATCCCATAAACAACACAGGGTCAGCCTCATATTGTGTATATAAATCTTTAATAGTACCTGAGAGGCTAGTCTTTTTATTTTCTAAGATACTAGAATATATATTCTTTTCTGTTAAACTGTAATCTTCCCAAAATTTGTGAAAGGTTTTTTCATTTTGGTTATCGATTAGATCTTTCCATTGCGTATAAAGACTCACTATTTGGATCCTCCTGCTACTATAATATCATATGAAGCATCTTTAGCTATAGCTTTTCCTACATCTATAATATCGCCCATGACTGCACTTCCTGTGGGTAGTGGACCTGCGCCCTTACCGTAGAACATAAGCTCGTCCACTGCGTTTCCCTTGACAAAAACAGCATTGAACTCATTGCTTACGCCGGCGAGTGGATGTGTTAGGGGGAGTAGGGTAGGTTTGACACTATAATTCAATTTGCCATTTTCAAGCTTCGCAGAAGCTATAAGTTTAACTTTATGGCCAGTCTGGCTAGCCCTTTCTATATCTTCTTTAGTTACTTTTGTAATACCTTCTGTTGGTATTTCATCAGGTTTAACCCTTTCACCAAATACGAGGGAAATAAGGATTGAAAGTTTGTTTGCAGCATCGAACCCTTCAACATCATCAGTAGGATCAGCTTCGGCAAAACCTTTTTCCTGAGCAACTTTGAGCACATCAGCGTACTCAAGGCCGAAGTCTGTCATCTGTGTCAAGATATAGTTGGTTGTCCCATTTAAAATTCCAAGAACTTCATTGAATTGATTTGCTTGAAGCGCTGTTGTCAGAGCATTTAGTATAGGTATTCCTCCAGCGACACTGGCTTCGTATCTAAACATAACTTTGTTTTCTTTTGCGGCATTCCTTAGGGCTTCAAAATTTGCTGCTACAGCGGCCTTATTTGCCGTAACGACATGTTTTCCATTTTGCATTGCTCTGAGCATATAATCAGTCGCAGGTTGGATTCCGCCCAGTAACTCTGCAATAATATCTATATTAGGATCTAAAAGAAGATCGTCCGGATTCTGAGTTAAAAGATCCTTTGAAACATCAATGTCCCTTTTTTTATCTAAATCGTTTACTAGGATTTTTGTTATTTTAAAATTGATACCAGTATTAGCTAATATAGAATCAAAATTCATTTCCAAAGTTTTATAGGTACCAATCCCGACATTTCCTAGTCCCATTAGACCGATATTAATAGTTTTATTAACCATAGTTTAACCTCCGTGATTATTATTACGCTAGACTATATTTATATTAACGTATTATAATATAAATATCAAAATATATCTCATCAAATAGGGAAAAAATTGTATATGAGGTTAATATGGATAAGGAATTAAACTTAAGCATTGTACTAGTAGAACCTGAAATTCCGCCTAATACGGGCAATATTGCCAGGACATGCGTTGCTACGGGCACAAAACTACACCTAGTAAAACCTCTAGGTTTTTCGATTGACGATGCTCATTTAAAACGGGCAGGTTTAGATTACTGGCGATTTATTGATTTGGAAATACATGAAAACTTACAAGAGTTTCTAGAAAAATACAAAGATCGCCCTTTATATTTAATAACGACTAAAGGGACTAAAATATATACAGATGTAAAATATGAAAAAGATGCAATGTTTCTATTTGGGAGGGAGACTGCGGGACTCCCTAAGGATTTTATAAACGAAAACCTAGATAGAGCCATAAGGATTCCGATGGGGAAGAATGCAGAACTGAGATCGCTCAATCTTTCAAATAGTGTAGCAGTAATTTTATATGAGTCCTTAAGGCAGTTTAATTTTCCTCAGATGTTTTGATACAATTATTTTATATTAGCGAAATTGAGGTATTAGTGATATAATTAACTATTGCAGACAGTTATTATATTATTATTAGAATGATGGTGTTGCTATGAAACTGGGTTATGAACTTACAATTGAACAAACTCAGAAGCTGGTGATGACTCCAGAATTAATACAAGCTATTCAGATCTTGCAGTTTAATACTCAAGAGTTAGATAGCTTTGTGCAAGAACAGTTACTAGCTAATCCAATATTGGAAAAGGAAGAAAAGATAGAAACTGACGAAAGCTATAGGGAAGAAGATATTCTTAAGGAATCATCAGCAAAGATAGAAGAGCTCGAGCGCGACTGGGCTGAGTATTTTAAAGAAACAGAATTAGATGATATAAGCTATAAACAACACTATCAGTCTTCATTTGAAGCTGACAAAGAAGATTTTACATATGAGCAATTTGTTTCCTCGGAAATAACTCTTACTGATCATCTTTTTAATCAGCTACGATATGTTGAGATAAAGCCAGCCTGTAAAGAGGTAGTAAAATATCTGATTGAAGCCTTAGATGAAAATGGCTATCTTACCTCTTCGGTGGAAGAAGTGGCAGAGGTATTCGGCATAGGAACTGATAAAGTGTTAGAGGCTTTAGAAATTCTCCAAGGTTTTGAACCGGTTGGTGTAGGAGCTAGAAACCTCAAGGAATGTTTATTGATACAAATGGTCAATAATGGTGATGATAGACCGGAAATACGACAAATTATTGACAATCACCTTGAAGATATTGCTCAAAATAGACTTTCGAATATTGCGAAAGCGGTTGGTATAACGGTTAAAGAAGTACAGGAAATAAGCGACATTATCAGAAAATATGAACCTAAGCCTGGAAGACAGTTTGGTTCATCCATTGATAATAGGTATATTGTTCCTGATGTTACGGTTGAAAAGATTGATGGGGAGTACATTATTATGGTAAATGACAGCTCTGCGCCCCGTCTTAATATCAGCCGATATTATAGGAAGATGTTGAAAGAGGCTGATAAAGAATCATCAACTTCTAAATTTCTAACTAGTAAACTTAATTCGGCACTTTGGCTGATTAAAAGTATAGAACAGAGAAGACAGACTATATATAATGTAGTAGAAGCAGTAGTTCGCTATCAATTGGACTTTTTTGAAAAAGGTCCTAAACATTTAAAAACACTTACATTAAAACAGATAGCCGACGAAGTAGGAATTCATGAATCTACGGTTAGCAGATCTATTAACGGAAAGTATATGCAGACTCCCAGGGGATTGTTTGAAATCAAATACTTTTTTACGAGCGGGGTAACGGGTAGCAGCGGCTCGGGGATTGCTTCAGAAAGTATAAAAACCCATATATGGGAAATGGTAAAAAACGAAGATCCCAAAGCTCCACTATCTGATCAGGCACTTGCAGAGAAATTAGGAGAAATGGGCATTGATATATCGAGACGTACTATTGCAAAATATAGAGATGAAATGAATCTTCCCTCATCATCCAAAAGAAAGAGATATTAGTAAAATATATATTAAACCAAGGAGGAAAGCTGTATGAAAACGAAAGTAGGAATTAACGGTTTTGGGAGAATAGGTAGAAATGCATTTAAAGTAGCAATGGGTAAAGATACAGAATTCGAAATAGTAGCCATAAATGATATCACAAGTCCCGAAACACTTGCACACCTATTAAAATATGATAGCTGCTTTGGGAAATTTGACGGAACTGTGGAAGCTAAGGATGATTCTATTATAGTAAATGGAAAAGAAATCAAAATATTAGCGGTAAGAAACCCTGAGGATCTTCCTTGGAGTGATATGGGAGTAGATTTAGTACTGGAATCTACAGGATTATTTACAAAAAAAGCAGATGCTGAAAAACATATAAAGGCGGGCGCTAAGAAAGTAGTTATTTCTGCTCCAGCTACTGATGAAGATATTACAATAGTAATGGGGGTTAATGATGATAAATATGATCCCGATAACCATCATATAATATCAAATGCTTCGTGTACTACGAACTGCTTAGCTCCTTTTAGTAAAGTAATATATGAGGAGTTCGGCATAAGAAGAGGGTTAATGACAACGGTACATTCTTACACAAATGATCAAAAAATTCTAGATTTACCCCATAGAGATTTAAGAAGGGCACGTGCTGCCGCAGTCTCTATGATTCCAACTACTACTGGTGCTGCTAAGGCTGTAGCATTAGTATTACCCCAGCTAAAAGGTAAGCTGAATGGGATGGCTATAAGGGTACCGACACCAGCTGTATCTGTTGTAGATATAGTTTTTGAACTCGAAAATGAAGTTACAAAGGAAGTTGTTAATCAGGCATTAAAAGAGGCGGCTGAAGGCGAACTTAAGGGCATTCTTGGATATTGCGAAGAACCGCTTGTCTCTGTTGATTTCAAAGGCGATCCTAGATCTTCTGTTATCGATGCTCAATCTACTATGGTGATCGAAGGAAATATGGTCAAACTCTTATCATGGTATGATAATGAATGGGGCTATTCTAATAGAGTTATTGATCTTATGGACTTTGTTATATCAAAAGGAATATAAAGGAAGGCTAGTCATTATGAAAAAGACTATAAGGGATATAAATGTTTCCGGAAAGCGTGTAATCGTTAGGTGCGATTTCAATGTCCCTTTGAATGAAGAAGGTGAGATTACTGACGATATAAGGATTACAAGCGCTTTACCGACGATCAATTATTTAATTGAACAAAATGCAGCTGTTATTCTTATCTCTCATCTTGGAAGGCCGAAAGGGAAAGCTAATCCTAAGTTTAGTCTTAGGCCTGTCGCAGATAGACTGTCCAGTCTTTTAAAACAGGAGATCATTTTCAATAGTGTAGATGAAGTGGTCAATGAAGAGGTTAGGGAGATTTCTGCAAACCTTAAACCTGGTCAAATTATGCTATTAGAAAATGTAAGATTTAGAAAAGAAGAAACTGAGAATGATCCTAATTTTTCAAAAGAACTTGCTAATCTAGCAGATGTTTATGTTAATGATGCATTTGGAACTGCACATAGAGCCCATTCTTCCACAACTGGAATAGCTGAATTTATTCCAGCTGTATCAGGTTTCCTTATTGAAAAAGAAATAGAATTTTTAGGTAATGCAGTTGAAAATCCCGAAAGGCCACTTCTAGCTATTATGGGAGGTGCAAAAGTAGGAGATAAAATACCTGTAATTGAAAATCTGCTGGAGAAGGTCGACAGCCTTATTATCGGAGGAGGTATGAGTTATACCTTTTTGAAAGCACAAGGCTATGAAGTTGGACTTTCGATTCTTGATGAAGAAAAGATCGAACTGGCAAAGCATTTACTGGATCAAGCAAGAGAAAAGGGTGTGACACTATTACTCCCAGTTGATATTTTAGCTGCAAAAGAATTCAGCAACGATGCAGAGACTTCGGTATTTGATATTAAAGATTTCCCCAATGACTGGATGGGTTTAGATATTGGAGATAAGACTAGAGAAATATTTAAAAATGAGATAATAAAAGCCAGGACAATAATCTGGAATGGTCCTGTTGGCGTGTTCGAGATGCCTAAATTCTCAAATGGTACTAGGTCTATAGCTGAAGCTTTAGCAGAAAGTGATGGGGTTACCATTATTGGTGGTGGTGATTCAGCAGCTGCTGTACGCCAGTTTGGACTTTCAGAAAAGATGACACATATATCTACTGGAGGAGGGGCATCCTTAGAGTTTTTAGAAGGAAAAACACTTCCGGGAGTTTCAGTACTACAGGATAAGTAACAGGAGGTATATATGAGAAAACCTTTCATAGCCGGCAATTGGAAAATGTTTAAGAATATTAAAGAAGCTAAGGAGTTTTCAGAAGAATTTTTAAAACTATACGTTCCATCAGATGTTCAAGTAGCTATTTGCGCTCCTTATACTCAGCTTTCTGTATTGGTAGATTCATTTAAAGGTACAGGAGTTAAAGTTGGTGCTCAAAACATGCATTATGAAGATAATGGTGCGTATACAGGTGAGATTTCCGCAAATATGCTAAAGGAGATCGGTGTTGATTACTGCATAATAGGGCATTCGGAAAGAAGACAGTATTTTGGCGAAACAGATGAAACCGTGAATAAAAAGCTTATAAAGGCTTTTGAATACAATATACTTCCGATACTATGTGTAGGTGAGAAATTGGAAGAAAGAGACTCAGGAAGAGAATATGATGTAGTAAAAACACAGTTAATTAAAGCTTTTGAATCAATTTCTGAAGCCGCAATGGAAAAGCTGACTGTGGCCTATGAACCTGTTTGGGCTATTGGGACAGGGAGAACTGCTACACCAGAACAAGCGAATGAGATGTGTGGGTATATTAGAAGTGTAATAACTGAACTATATAGTGAAGAAATAGCCGACAAGGTAATTATCCAGTACGGAGGAAGCGTAAAACCTTCTAATATTTCAGAATTGATGAATATGTATGAGATAGATGGAGCTTTAGTAGGAGGGGCAAGCTTAAAACCTACAGATCTTATAGAGATAGTGAATTTTTAGGAGGTAGTATTTATGTGCACTATAGAAGACGTAATAGCTAGAGAGGTACTTGATTCCAGAGGAAATCCAACAGTAGAGGTGGAAATATTTTTAAATGACGGTATTATGGGTAGGGCTTTAGTACCTTCAGGTGCATCAACAGGTGCTTATGAAGCTGTTGAACTTCGCGATGGAGACAGGGCAAGATATTTAGGCAAAGGTGTTTTAAATGCCGTAAATAACGTGAATGAGATTATTGGACCTGAAATCATAGGTTGGAATATTTTTGATCAAGTAGGTTTAGATAAATTTTTAATTGAATTAGACGGAACTAAGAATAAAGAGAATCTTGGAGCAAATGCAATTTTGGCTGTATCATTAGCTGCAGCCCATGCAGCCGCTAATACATTAGGGCTTCCCTTATTCCAGTATATCGGTGGTGTAAATGGGAAATTATTACCTGTTCCTATGATGAATATATTAAATGGCGGCCAACATGCCGACAATAATGTTGATATTCAAGAATTTATGATAATGCCTGTTGGTGCGGGTAGCTTTAAAGAAGCTTTGAGAATGGGTACAGAGGTTTTTCATAGTTTAAAATCAGTGTTGAAAGAAAAAAGATTAAACACCGCTGTGGGTGATGAAGGTGGATTTGCACCTAACCTAGAATCAAATGAAGATGCAATTAAAGCAATAGTTGAAGCAATTAAAAAAGCAGGCTACAAAGCAGGCGAGGATATAAAGATTGCTTTAGATGTGGCAGCAACTGAGATGTATGATGAAAAAACCAAACTCTATGACATGTCAGGAGAAGGAGTTAAAAAGACAGCCGAGGAAATGGTTGAATATTATGATATGCTGATATCGAAGTATCCTGTCATTTCAATTGAAGACGGGTTAGCTGAAGACGATTGGGATGGCTGGAAACTAATGACCGATCGCATAGGCAAAAAAGTACAGCTTGTAGGAGATGATCTATTTGTAACTAATACAGAAAGATTAGAAAAAGGTATTTCTATGGGAGTTGCCAATTCTATTCTTATTAAAGTTAATCAAATAGGGACACTGACAGAGACTTTAGATGCAATTGAAATGGCTAAAAAAGCAGGATATACAGCAGTAGTATCTCATCGTTCAGGAGAAACCGAAGATGTTACTATTGCAGATATCGTTGTTGGTGTAAATGCTGGTCAGATAAAAACAGGGGCTCCTTCAAGAACTGATAGGGTGGCTAAGTACAATCAATTACTACGTATAGAGGATAATCTTGATAGTGGAGCACAATATGCTGGGCTTAGCGCATTTTATAATATAAAGTTATAATTAATAATTCTTGATTTATATATTTTGATGTGATAAACTGATTCACGTAAATTACGAAATAGGAGGTGCAAAGGTGAAAACAATCTTAATGATTGTACTTGCATTAGCCAGCATCATTTTGATTGCAAGCATACTGCTTCAATCCGGGAAAAGTGCAGGTTTAGCAGGATCAATCGGTGGTGGAGCAGAACAGCTATTTGGGAAAAAGAAAAGTAAAGGTTATGAAGCTATATTAAGCAAGGTTACCGTGGTTGGTGCTGTTTGTTTTATTCTATGTTCTCTTGCCTTAGTTGCAATTGAGTAATAAATTTAAATAATAGTTATTATATATTAGTAATCCAGGAGGTGCTACAAAGCGCCTCTTAATGTGTTGACGAAGGAGGAATGAATAGCAAATGGACAAGTTTGCGATTATTGCGCCCCTATGTGGCGTTATTGCACTGATCGTTGCCTTTGCTCTATCATCTTGGATAAACAAGATAGACGAAGGTAATGAACGTATGAAAGAAATTTCCGGATATATAAAAGAAGGTGCTATGGCATTCTTGAAAAGAGAATATCGTTACATGGCAGTTGTTATTATCATATTATTCCTAGTCTTAGGTTTAATAATAAACTGGACAACAGCTGTTCTTGCAGTAATAGGTGCTTTATTCTCAATATTGGCTGGTTATTTCGGCATGTCAGTAGCGACTAAAGGTAATGTAAGAACTGCTAATGCAGCCATGGAATCTGGAATGTCTAAAGCATTAAAGGTGGCTTTTAGAAGTGGAGCAGTAATGGGTTTATGCGTAGCAGGACTTGGACTTCTAGGTTTAGGCGGAATTTTCGTTATATTAGGTATTGATTCTGCATCAGTAATCACGGGATTTGGACTTGGTGCTTCTTCAATGGCTCTTTTTGGCCGTGTGGGTGGCGGTATTTACACTAAAGCTGCAGACGTAGGAGCAGACTTGGTTGGTAAAGTAGAAGCAGGTATTCCAGAAGATGATCCGAGAAACCCTGCTGTAATTGCGGATAATGTAGGAGATAACGTGGGTGATGTAGCTGGCATGGGATCTGACTTATTCGAATCATATGTAGGTTCTATTGTCTCTGCAATTACACTTGCGGTAGCAATACCTTCGATTACACCCCTAATAGGCAGAGCGTTTGAACTCGATGCAATTGCAGGAACCGTTTTTCCTTTAGTGGTATCTGCTGCTGCCATAATAGCATCGATTATTGGTGTTATGATGGTCAGAGATACCAATGGTAATCCTGCAAAAGCACTGAATATGGGAACATATGCAAGCAGTATTATTGTAATAATTGTTTCAATTATTTTGAGCAAAGTATTCTTTGACACCTTCAATCCCTCAATTGCAATAATAGCTGGTATTGTAGTAGGATCTGCAATTGGAGAGATAACAGAGATATATACTTCAGCAGATTACAAGCATGTAAAGAAAATAGCTGAACAAAGTCAGACTGGTTCTGCAACAACTATTATAAGTGGTTTTGGAACAGGAATGCTTTCAACAGTATGGCCAATTATTTTTATAGCTATAGGAGTTTTAGTAGCTAATGCATTTTCAGGTATTTATGGTATTGCACTTGCAGCCGTTGGTATGCTATCAACCACAGGTATGGTAGTTGCAGTAGATGCTTATGGTCCGGTAGCTGATAATGCGGGCGGAATTGCAGAAATGTCAGATCTGCCTAAAGAAGTAAGGGAAATTACGGACAAGCTTGACTCAGTTGGAAATACTACAGCTGCAATAGGTAAGGGGTTTGCTATTGGATCAGCCGCATTGACCGCTTTGGCATTGTTTGTATCCTATTCACAAGTAGTAGGATTAAATGATATCAGCCTTTTGAATCCCTTAGTAATCGCAGGATTATTTATAGGTGCGATGCTTCCATTCCTCTTTGCTGCCTTAACTATGAATTCAGTTGGTAAAGCTGCAAATCAGATGATTGAAGAAGTCAGAAGGCAGTTTAGAGAGAACAAAGGTATCATGGATGGGACATCAAAGCCTGACTATGCAAGATGTGTTGACATAAGTACTAAAGCTGCTTTAAAAGAAATGTTGGCACCAGGTTTGTTAGCAATCATAGCTCCTTTAGCTGTAGGAATCATTTTAGGTACCGAGGCTTTAGGAGGAATGCTAGCAGGAGCTTTAGCTTCTGGAGTATTGGTTGCAATAATGATGGCAAATGCAGGTGGAGCATGGGACAATGCTAAGAAATATATTGAAGAAGGCCATTTTGGAGGCAAAGGCAGTGATGCTCATAAAGCGGCAGTTGTTGGAGATACAGTTGGAGACCCGTTTAAAGACACTTCTGGTCCGTCAATAAATATCTTAATTAAATTGATGACAATAGTAGCAGTTGTATTTGCTAATCTGTTTGTATCTATTGGCGGTTTAATATAAAAATGAAAGTTTTTAAAAAGGAAGTTAGAAAAATAACTTCCTTTTTTTATTATGTCTAAAAATTATGGAAGCAGCAAATAATACAGATGAAAAGAGAGGAGATGAGAAAATGAGACATAAGAGAATTTTTCTTGCTTTTCTGTTGATTTTAGGTCTTTTGCTGTTTTCAGGATGTGCTAATAATGATGATGGGGTATTAGACAACAATCCCCCGCAGAATAGTGGAAATGGCACCACAGTTCCTGACGACATTACCGATAATAACGGATTTAATGGTAATGGAATGGACGGGAACAGAAATGGTAACAATGGCGGTTTAATGGATGATCTAGATGAAAACACAAATAACCTAAATCAATAAAACAAAAAAGGGTGTTCATAACACCCTTTTTGTCACCTAATTTAATTCAGTGTGCCCGGCTTATATATTGCAGATAGTGCATCGCCTGCTTCATCAACGTAGATATTCTTTCGTGCAATATCAGACAAGGAAAGCATACCTGTGAGCTTATTATTTTCCACTACTGGAAGACGACGGACTTGATGCTTCGCCATTGTCATAGTTGCTTGATGAGTATTCATGTTTGGTGATACAGATATGGGATTTTGAGTCATTATTTCCTTAGCAGTTTTCGGCCCTTCATCTTCAGATAGGGCTCTTACTACAATATCTCTGTCCGTTATTATCCCAAGAATATGTCCCTTATCATCGCAGACTGGTATTGAACCAACGTCAGCCTGGCGCATTTGCTTGGCCACCTGGGCAATAGATGTCTCAGGCCGGACACAGACGATAGAGGTTGACATCAAATCTTTTACTTTCATAAATTGCCTCCTTACGTAAGTATTAGATGCATGAACTCTGTTGAAACTATTAATATTATAACCTGGTAGGCTTTTTTTATAATATAATAGAAATGAAGATTGGAATTATTAGACAATAGTCTTCAGAGATGGTAACATATATAAAAAATCTGACTAAATGTGGGGTTTAAAAATGAAGAAACGCAAAGGCTTAAAAATAACAGGAACTTTGAAAAAACATAGGAGAGGTTACGGTTTTGTAATTCCTGAAGAACATGAACTAACTGGTGGTAAAGATATATATATCCCCAGGGATGAGATGAAATCGGCCATGAATAA
The DNA here is from genome assembly GCA_012523915.1 of Clostridiales bacterium. Classification (GTDB taxonomy): domain Bacteria; phylum Bacillota; class Clostridia; order Peptostreptococcales; family Anaerovoracaceae; genus JAAYHT01. The sequence continues at coordinate 33,201 of JAAYSU010000048.1, read as the reverse complement.
TGACATAGTAACTGTTTATGTTGATCCGATAAAAGCTGTTAACAAGAACATGGAAGGACAGGTTGAAAGAGTATTAAAGAGAGCTACAACTGAGATTGTAGGCACATTTAACCATTCAAGAGGATATGGATATGTAACACCGGAAAATAGCACCGTTAATGAAGAACTATATATACAAAAAAAGGATTTTAATGGTGCAAAAGACGGAGACAAGGTTGTTGCCCAAATAACCAAATGGCCTAATAAAGATCATTTTGCGCAGGGTAAGATTACTGAAATAATTAGTAGAAAAGGAGAAGCTGGAGGAGATATAAAAGCATTAATCCGTTCCTTTAACATAATAGAAAATTTTCCTCACAAAGTATTAAGGGAAGCCCAGTCTATACCACAAACAGTTTCAGATAGCGATATTATTAATCGAAGGGATCTTCGCGAAAAAACTATAGTTACAATAGACGGCGAAGATGCAAAGGATTTAGATGATGCTATATCCTTGGAAAAACTAGATAATGGGAATTATTTACTTGGCGTTCATATTGCAGATGTAAGCCATTATGTTAAAGAAAAAGGATATATCGATAAAGAAGCATTAAAGCGAGGGACAAGCATTTATCTTATTGATATCGTAGTTCCTATGCTTCCTCAATCACTTTCTAACGGGATTTGTAGTTTGAATCCAGGCCTCGATCGACTTACACTTTCTATAGATATGGAAATAGATAGCCAGGGTAGAGTAATATCTCATGAAATCTATGAAAGCGTAATAAGAAGTAAGGAAAGATTGGTATATAAAGATGTTTCTGACTTATTAGAAAACAAAGATAATGAACTAAAAGAAAGATTTAAAGATATATACCCTAATTTGCTTATGATGCAGGAACTGGCCTCTATTTTGAAAAACAAGCGAAAGGATAGGGGTAGTCTGGATTTTGACTTCGATGAGGCCTACATTACTTTGGATGAAGAAGGTATTCCTGTATCTGTCAATATTGCAGAAAGACGGGTTGCTAACCGCATGATAGAAGAATTCATGCTCGTGGCAAATGAAACTATAGCTGAACACTTTTATCATATGGACTTGCCATTTGTCTTTAGAATCCATGAGAAACCATCTTTTGAGAAGATAGAAGAATTGAAACTTTTTTTATCGAGCTTGGGTCTAACATTAAAGGGTAATTCAGAAAGCATACACCCAAAGGCGTTAAATGATATTCTAACAAAAGTTGAAGATACTAATTCTGAACATGTAGTAAATACTGTAGTGCTTCGCTCTATGAGAAAAGCTTTTTATGGAACCCAATGCTTAGGTCATTTTGGGCTTGGTGTTGATTATTATTGTCATTTCACAGCGCCCATAAGACGTTATCCTGATTTAATTATCCACCGAATAATCAAGGAGACACTTAAAGGCAAGTTACATGGGAATAGAATAAAGAGCTTAGATAAATTAACAGAAGAGGCCTCAGATATAGCGTCTAAGACAGAAAGAATTGCTGAAGAATTGGAACGCGAGGTTGAAAAGTTAAAGAAGGCAGAGTATATTAGCTATCATATAGGAGAAGAATTTGACGGTATTATTAGTGGGGTTCAAAACTTTGGCTTCTTTGTAGTAATTGAAAACACAATCGAAGGCCTTGTTAGGGTAGATAGCCTTCACGATGATTATTATATCTATGAAGAGGCTAAATACCGGCTTATAGGTGAGATGACCCATAAAACATATAGAATCGGTGATTCTGTACGTATAAGAGTTCAATCTGTGGATATTCAATGTAGGGAGATAGAATTTGTAATGGCATAAGATTACCTGTCGGGATTCCAAAAGGATGGGGTAAATAATATAACTATGGTAAATAGTTCAAGCCTTCCCACAAGCATTAGGATGCTTAGATAGAGTTTGCTAAATGCTGAAAATCCGTCAAAGGATCCCATCGGTCCTATAATATCTAGCCCTGTTCCTACATTATTTATGATAGCGGCTACCGTTGAAAAAATAGTTAAAAGGTCAATATTCTCAAATGAGAGAACAAGGGTACTTAAAGTGAATATAAAGATGTATAGGTATAAATAGGAGGTTATGCCTGTAACGCTTTCTGTTGGAACAGCTTTATCTTGAATCTTTATTGGTACTACAGCTCTAGGGTGCAGCCTTTTATAGAAACCCCTTTGTATCAACTTGAAAAGAATTAATACTCTAATAACCTTAATTCCTCCACCAGTAGATGAGGAGCATGCGCCTATTAACATCAAAAGAAAAAGAATCATTTTGCTAAAGGAAGGCCATTGATTAAAATCAGTAGCGAAATGGCCAGTAGTTGTTATGAAGGAAGAGGATTGGAATACTGAATAGCGGATTGATTCGCCCAAAGAGTCATATGTATTAGTAATCCATAAGTTTGTAGCAATTAATATAATAGCTGTTATTAATATTCCTATAAAAGCTCTCAATTCACGATCGGAAAAAAAATCACGCAGGTTGCCGCGGATTATATTGTAGTATAGTGTGAAATTTACACATACTAATAAAGTAAAGATAAATAATATAGACTCGATATATAAACTATTAAAATGCGCAATTCCATTATTATAATTAGTTAATCCACCTGATGCTACACTGCTGAAGGCTAGTATAATTGCGTCAAAGGTATTAACTTTAGCAACAAAAAGCAAAAATGCTACTATCGTAAATATTATATATATAAAATATAATATTTTAGCTGAATCTGACATTCTAGGAACAAGTTTATTCAGTGTAGGTCCAGGGGTTTCTGCTTTAGCCATTCTTTGTCCACTTATACCTAAAGCAGGTAATAATGAAATCGCAAAGATAAGTATTCCCATAGCTCCCAGCCACTGTGAAAATGAACGCCAAAATAGCAAACCCTTAGGAAGTATTTCTACGTTGTTAAGAATAGTAGCTCCTGTAGTAGTAAAGCCTGATGTGGACTCAAAGAAAGCATTAATAAAATTATCTATTGAACCTGTCAATATAAAAGGAAAGGCTCCTAAAATAGATGCTGTTAACCATGTAAGAGCTACTACTAAAAAACCTTCCCTAATTTTAAGTTTATTTCTTTTAACATCAATTTTTCTAATGATCAATATACCTATTATCACAATGGGTATTAACAACTTTATAAAAGCTATTGCCACATCATATTCATCATATATTAGCGACACTATAACAGACGGTATCATTGATATCCCTAATATAGTTAGTATTGCACCCATTATTTTGATGATGGCCTTTAAATTAAGTCCCATAGATTACCTCTCAAGCGAATTTCCTTATCGATCAGGATCCCAGAACTTAGCTGTAAATAGTAATAACACAGTGAATATTTCTAAACGTCCTGCAATCATTAAAAATGATAAATATAGTTTTATTGGTCCTGAAAAAAAGCTATAGTCTGACATGGGTCCCACCATTTCAAATCCAGGCCCTATATTCCCTAGGCAAGCTGCCGCTGCAGTTGCTGCAGTCATTATGTCTACTTGGTCTAAAGAGACTATCAATGTACTTACTAGTAAAAGTGAAATATATAAAAACAAGAAGCTTGTTATGTTTGATACGCTATTGGATGAAACATTCTTATTATTTAACTTTATAGGCACCACTGCTGTTGGATGTAGTCTTTTGTATATACCTCGCCTTATCAATTTTAGCAAAACTAAAACTCGAACAGTCTTAACTGCTCCACTTGCAGACGAGGAAGAGCCACCGATAAACATTAACATAAAAATTATAGACTTACATGCAGTCGGCCAGATATTAAAGTCCGAAGTAGTGTAACCAGTAGTGCTAAGAATTGAAACAGCTTGAAAAAAAGAATGCCTCAGGCTTTCTAAAAAAGAATTCTTCGGTCCAAAATAAAGAAGCTGAATTGTCAGAACTATTGTTGAGCCAAAGATTATCATTAAGTAGGCACGGTATTCGCCATCGCGAAAAATGTTCTTAAATTTTGAGCGTATGGCAACAAAGTATAAATTAAAGTTAGTGCCTGCCATTATCATAAAAATACATATTACCAATTCTACGTAAATGCTATCAAAGTGAGCAATGCTATTATTATAGCTCGAAAATCCACCTGTTGAAACCGTACCGAATGCATGAATGATGGAATCAAAAAAATCCAAGCCTCCTAGCATGAGAAGAACTGTTTCAACAATTGTCATACCAATATACATAATATAGATAAGCTTAGCTGAATCAGACATTTTGGAGGTAAATTTGTCTATATTTGGACCCGAGGCCTCAGCATCTATAAGTCTTTGGCCACTAATACCCAAAGAAGGTAATAAAGCGATTGTAAGTAATAGTATTCCCATACCGCCAAGCCAATGAGTGAATGACCTCCAAAATATAATTCCATTTGGTGGGCTTTCTACATCAGATAATACCGATCCTCCTGTTGTGGTGAAGCCAGATGTGCTTTCAAATATTGCATCTGCAAAGCCTGGGATTACTCCGGAAATTATAAAAGGTAAAGAACCGAATAAAGAGGCAATGATCCAACAAAGGGCGACTATTAATAAGCCGTCACGTATTTTTAAATCTAAGGATTTTGGCTTATTTATATATAAAATTATCAAGCCTGAAGCTATTAGAATTATAGCAGGTATAATGAAAACAATTGATGATTCGCTATAGTAAAAGCTTAGTATAATAGGCGGAATCATAGATAGGCCCAATATAACCAATACAGCAGCTATGATTTTTAGTATTAACCTATAGTTTAGTAACATTCAGCATTCCCTCATGAATATTAAATAGACAAACCCCATTTCTTTGCCTGGAACAATTTCTCGAGTTTTGGGATTTGTGAAAGGAGACATAGAATTATTACTTTATCTCCTTTTTTTATTTTTGTACTACCTCTAGGAATTATTGCTTGGTCTCCACGGTGGATTGCAGCTATTATTGCGCCTTCAGGTATGTTGAGTTCTGCTAGCGGGATATTAAGGATATTCATGCTCTTATTTGCTAGAATTTCAATGAATTCAGCTTGCCCCTGTATCATTTTAGAGAATATTATCCGCTCAGATCCTTGAATAAATCGCAAAATGTTTGTAGCTGTTATTTCAAGGGGGTTTAGTGCCATATTAACACCAAGTTTTTCGATTAGATCAGCATAGCTCTTCCTACTTACTTTTGCAACTACGTCTTCAACATTTTTTTGACTCGCAATAAGGGCCAATAGAAGGTTTTCTTCATCGAAACCCGTGACAGTAACGAAAGCGTCCATATCATCAATATTTTCATCATCTAATAGCATTGGATCTGTAGCATCACCGTGTAGCACTAATACTTTGTTTAGGTTTTCGGATAGATATTGACAACGTTCTTTATCAATTTCTATTATTTTTACACTGACATTGAAATCGGCTAGTTTCTTAGCTAGATAGAATCCGATTTTACCGCCTCCTGCTATCATAACCTTTTCCAGATCTTTGTATAACTTTTCCTCATGCACTTCTTCGTTCAATTTCTTTATAGGATCATCATTCCCTAGCACGTATAATATATCTTCATCTTGGATGACAGTATCTCCTTTTGGAATGATGATTTTTCCATTTCTTGAAATAGCCACAACTAGCATATTTTCTAATATTTTTCCTATACTGGATATTTTTTGGTCAATTATAGCTGGTAGTTTATCAGCAGTGAACTCTATAATAGATATTTTTCCTGTAGTAAAATATCCGTCTGTTAGGGTATATTTTTCTACAAGATATTTGTAAATCTCGTTAGCGATAGAAAGGTCCGGATTAACGATATAATCTATATTCATATTCTCTTTTATGAAATCTAACTGATTCACATATTCTGGACTGCGAATACGTGCGATAACACTAGTGCATCCCAATTTTTTAGCTATTGAGCTAATAACTATATTTTTTTCATCGTTATCGGTGACGGCTACCAGGTAATCATAGCTACTAATTTTGATTTCTTTTAATAGATTTATATTTTTAGCATTGCCTGTTACAGTTAATAAATCCAATTGATTACTAATTATTTGCATTAGGCTTTGATTTTTATCAATTAATGTCACCTCATAACCACTACCAAGCAATGCTTCTGTAATAGTAAGACCTAGTTTGCCTGCACCTACAATCGCAACTTTCATTACATTAAACTCCTCTATCGATCTATGATCTAATATTATAATTCTTCTACCAGTTAAATCAATACTTTTATGATATATAATCAATTTAAATCCAATAGACATTAAAGTAAAATTCTGTTAATGTATGATCAATAAGGTTTAGGGGGAATTTGGGAATGAAAACTATCCAAACCAAAAGACTTACATTAAGATCCTGGTCTATGTCTGACGCAAAGGATCTATATGAATATGCTAAAAACCCTAACGTCGGACCCCATGGTGGATGGAAACCTCATGAAAGCATAGAGGAATCGGCTGAGATAATTGAAACTTTATTTTTAGGCAGGTATAAATGTTGGGCTATGGTTGATAATTACGGTGGTAAGGTAATTGGCTCGATTGCTTTTGAACGGGACTCAAAGAGAGATAAAATAAATTGTATGGAGCTAGGTTACGCACTGTCAGAAGATTACTGGGGCAGAGGTTTAATGACTGAGGCGGCTAGAGCAGTCATATGCTTTGGTTTTGATAAAATGGGATTAGACATGATATCAATATACCGGAATCCTTCAAATAGCAGATCTGGAAGGGTCATTGCAAAATGTGGATTTGTTTACGAAGGAACTCTAAGAAAAGCATATAAGGCATATAATGGTGAAATACGCGATGTAGCATGCTATTCGATGACAAGAGATGAATTTTATGAGATTAGAAAAAACTGGGGAATATGATGTAAAGTAAAATGCTTGACAGTTATACATAAGTCATGTTATATTATTTAGGCCAAGTTTAAAAAGGAGCAATAGATAAAATGCTTGAAAAATTAAAAGAAAATAGTATCCTATATGATTTCTATGGTGCCTTGTTACCGCAAAAACAGCGAGAAATTTTTAGTCTATACTATGAAGATAATTACAGCTTGGCAGAAATCGCTCAACATTATGGAATTACACGACAGGGTGTACATGAAGCTGTTAAGAGATCAGAGAAGAAACTTCAATCCTATGAAGATAAGCTCGGATTGAAAGACAAATTTAAAAAAACAGAACATGTATTAACCCATTTAAGCAAAGAAATAGATAAATTAATATTAAAATTTGATCAAAATGAAGAACTGATAACTCAACTTCATATGATGAAGGATGAGATAAAAAAGCTTAATCAGTAGTAATAGTAAAGGATAATATTATGGCATTTGAAGGACTTTCAGAAAAACTACAAGGAGTTTTTAAAAAGTTAAAAGGAAAAGGAGTACTCACAGAAGCTGATATAAATGAAGCTATGCGTGAGGTTAGGCTTGCGCTATTGGAAGCTGATGTCAACTTTAAGGTTGTTAAGGATTTTGTTGCCAAGGTAAAGGAAGAGTCCTTAGGCGAAGAGGTGATGGCTAGCCTAACGCCAGCTCAACAGGTTATAAAGATTGTAAATGATCAGCTTGTAGAATTAATGGGCGGCACTAGCAGCAAACTTACCTATTCACCTAAAGGCTTTACTGTCATCCTAATGGTAGGTTTACAGGGTTCGGGTAAAACTACCACTTCTGGGAAGCTTGCATATTATCTCAAAAATAGTGGAAAAAAGCCAATGCTTGCTGCATGTGACGTTTATAGGCCAGCGGCAATTGATCAGTTAGAGATAGTAGGTAAATCAGTAGATGTTCCTGTATTTACAATGCGCGATTGCAAAAAACCCGAGCTAATAGCCGAAAAAGCATGTGAAGAAGCACAGTATAAGGGATATGATGTACTTATCGTCGATACCTCTGGACGAATGCATATAGATGATGAATTGATGGATGAGCTTGTCAGTATTAAAAATATAACAAAGCCACATGAAATATTGCTTGTTGTTGATGCAATGACAGGTCAAGATGCTGTAAATGTGGCTGAAGGCTTTAATGAAAAATTAGGAATTGACGGCCTTATCATGACAAAGCTCGATGGTGATACAAGGGGAGGAGCTGCGCTTTCTGCCAAAGCTGTCACAGGTAAACCCATAAAATTCGTGGGGGTTGGTGAGAAGTTTGATGCCCTCGAGCCATTTTACCCTGACAGAATGGCTTCTCGTATCCTCGGAATGGGAGATATGTTATCTCTGATCGAAAAGGCTCAAGAAGCTTACGATGATGAGAAGGCAGCTGCTCTTGAAAAGAAGATGCGGAAAAATGAATTCACTCTTGAGGATTACTTAGATCAATTCGCTCAGATTAAGAATATGGGCGGAATTGGTAAACTTCTGGGTATGATGCCGGGTATGAGTGGAAAAGGGATGCAGGACATTGATCTTGATAAGAGCGAAAAAGAATTCATTCATATGGAAGCAATAATACAATCTATGACTAAGGAAGAACGCAGAAATCCATCGATACTAAATGCAAGCAGAAGAAAGAGGATTTCTAGAGGTTGTGGTTTGCCCGTTTCTAAAATAAATCAATTAATCCGAAAATATGAAGAGACAAAAAAGATGATGAAGCAGTTTACAACTGCTCCTAAGCATAGAAGGAATAAGATGTTTAGAGGTTTCTAACCATTAACATATAGTATAATTTTATTAATATTAGGAGGAAAAAATATGGCAGTTAAAATCAGATTGAAGAGGATAGGGGCTAAGAAAAAACCCTTCTATCGCGTAATTGTAGCAGATTCCAGAGCTCCAAGGGATGGAAGATTTATTGATGAGCTCGGCTACTATAATCCTTTAAAGGATCCCGTTGAGATAAAAATCGATGAGGAAAGAGCAATGAAATGGCTAAATGATGGTGCAAAACCAACCGATACAGTAAAAAGCCTATTTGATAAAATAGGTATCAGTAAAACATCGGATAAGCCAGAGACAAATGAAACAGATGCAGAAGTCACTGAGTAAAGAAAGTGGTGAAACTTATGGTAGAATTGGTTGAATCGATTGCGAAATCACTGGTCGATCATCCAGAAGAAGTTGTAGTTAAAGAAGTAGAAGGAAGATCTGCAACAGTAATTGAGTTGCGCGTAGCACCCGAAGATATGGGCAAAGTGATCGGCAAAAAAGGCCGTATTGCAAAAGCTATTCGCACTGTAGTAAAAGCGGCGGCTACAAGATCCAAGAAAAAGATCGCTGTTGAAATATTACAATAATAATTAATTCTTAAGGGACAATACTTTGTCCCTTTTGTTCTAAAGGGTACTGAAATGGAGACGTTAAGATTAGGTAAGGTCACAAATTCGGTGGGATTAAAAGGAGAAATCCGAGTCTATCCTTATACGGATTATAAAGAGAAATTTGAAGAAATAGAATATGTACTGATAGATAATGAAAAGCTGCTTATTGAGGGAGTAAGATATATAAAAGGATTAGCAATACTAAAGCTAAATGGAATAGACAATAGAACTGATGCTGAAAGGTTTAAAGATAAAGATCTATTCATATATCGTAAAGATGCTCCCCCTCTTCCTGAGGATACCTATTATGTAAAGGACTTAATCGGACTTTGTGTAGAAGATGAAGATGGCAAGAAATTAGGAAATATAATAGATGTAATAATAGGTAGCGCACAGGACCTATATGTTGTGGAGCCTACAGATGGAGGAAAAGCTTTCATGATACCGGCAGTCGGAGAATTTATTCTTTTAATTGACTTAGATAAGCAGATAATGAAAGTACATTTGATAGAAGGATTAATCACATTATGAATATTAATATCCTTACACTTTTTCCAGATATGTTCTCTCCCATAACGGAACACAGTATTATAGGGAGGGCCAACGAAAAGAAAATATTAAATATCAGTTTGATAAACATAAGGGATTATACGCTGGATAAGCATAAAAAGACGGATGATACTCCCTTCGGAGGAGGGGCGGGTATGGTAATGTCTGCTGATCCTGTTTTCAGATCTTTAGAATCAATTGACGCGCAAAGTAGCAGAATCATTTATATGTCACCAAAGGGTAAATTATTGAATCAAGATTTGATAGAAGACCTTGCTAGCCAACAAGAATTAACAATATTATGTGGACGCTATGAAGGAGTTGACCAAAGAATTATAGATTATTGGAATATGGAAGAAATATCTGTTGGAGATTATATACTTACAGGTGGCGAATTACCTGCTATGATTTTAATCGATGCAGTTGCAAGATTTTTGCCAGATGTTTTGGGGAGTGCTGAATCAAACAAAGAAGAATCAATCTATTCTGGTCTTCTTGAGTATCCGCATTATACTAAACCAAGAGAGTACAGAGGTATGCAAGTTCCAGAAGTTCTGCTATCTGGCAATCATAAGATGATTCATTTATGGAGGTTGAAAAAAGCCTTAGAATTAACCCACAAAAGAAGGCCGGATTTGTTCAAAGCATTTATTGATAAAGAGGATAGACTTACGAAAGAGGAGAAGAAGGTCTTAAATGAAATTTTAAAAGACGATTAGTAACAGGATGGTCGAATTAGCATGTGGATACCACATGCTATTTTTGTTAAAAAATTAATTATCATAACTGAATATTTAATATAACAAATGACAATAAATTAACATAATATTCTCACAATTCACCATACAACAAGGAACAAGCGCAGAAGCTACAACTTAGTAAAATTATGATATAAAAAAGTTTTTTTGTATTTTGTTATTAACATCTCTCCTTTTATGTGATATTATAATATTGATAATTTATTAACATTAAAAGGAGGTAGCAAATGAAGGATAGGGGCGACAACTGTGCCTGTGATTGTCAAAACAAAGACAAATTTGAACTAAGCCAGCTGGATGAGTTTTTGGACGAAGTAAAGGATATGCAGGGAAGTCTAATACATATACTGCAAAAAGCTCAGGATATATACGGATATTTGCCAAGGGAAGTAATTGCATATATTTCAGATAAGACAGGGTGTACTCAGGCAAAGATTTACGGAATTGCTACATTCTATACACAGTTTAGACTTAAGCCCATGGGAAAAAATCTCATTATGCTCTGCCAAGGTACGGCTTGCCACGTTAGTGGCTCAAAAGACATTGAGGAGGCAATCTGCAAGGATTTAAAGATATCAGACGGCGAAACCACCGTTGATGGCCTATTTACATTAAATAATGTAGCCTGTCTGGGATGCTGTAGCTTGGCACCGGTTATGATGATCCAAAACAAGGATGGAGAAGAAACTTACGGAAACCTGACAGAAGCAAAAGCATTGGATATAATCAACGGTTTTAAGATGAAGATGGAACAGGGGGCTTAAGAATGAAGATTGCTATTGGGCAGGGAAGCTGTGGCATTGCCTCAGGATCTAAGAAAATTGAGGAAGCATTCAGAAGGCATGTAGCAGAGAACAACTTACAAGCTGAAGTTACAATCACAGGATGTATAGGAAGCTGCTACTTGGAACCTATTGTAGACATTTATCAAGATGGGGGCCAAATGGTTCGGTATGTACATATGACAGAAGACAAGGTTGATAAAGTAGTAAGACAGCACTTAATGGGTCATGAACCAGTGGAGGAATATCGGATTTCTAAATCCGGTACTGATTTTTTGGAAAAGCAAACTAGAATTGCCTTAAAGAATTGTGGACTTATCAACCCAGAAGATATTAGGGATTATATAAAGGTTGGAGGATATAAGGCCTTAAAAAAGGCGATCTTTGAAATGGATGGAAAGACCATCTGCCAGGAAGTTGAAAAATCGGGTTTAAGGGGTCGGGGTGGAGGAGGTTTTCCTACAGGTAAAAAGTGGGGCCTAGTGGCTGCCCAAACGGACCCCATTAAATATGTGGTCTGTAATGCGGATGAGGGAGATCCCGGTGCTTTCATGGATAGGAGTGTCATGGAGGGAGATCCTCATAAAATGCTGGAAGGGATGATTATTGCCGGTATAGCCATTGGTGCCCAAATAGGCTATATCTACGTTCGTGCCGAATATCCTCTAGCTGTGAAAAGATTGAAAAAGGCGATAAGCCAGGCAGAAGAGTGGGGTTTTTTAGGTAAAAATATTTTAGGTAGTAAGTTCAGTTTTGAGATAAGAATCAATTTAGGAGCCGGGGCCTTTGTATGTGGTGAAGGCAGTGCATTAACAGCCTCCATAGAAGGAAATCGAGGCATGCCTAGGGTCAAGCCCCCTCGAACGGTGGAGCAAGGCCTTTTTGGAAAGCCAACTATATTAAATAATGTAGAGACCTTTTCCCATATCCCCTTCATCATTGCAAATGGAGCCCAGATCTACCGAGGCATAGGAATTGACAAGAGTCCTGGCACTAAGGCCTTTGCCCTTACCGGGAATGTCAATAAGACAGGCTTGGTTGAAGTCCCGATGGGGACCAGCTTGAGAGAAGTAATATTTGATATCGGTGGTGGAATTAAAAACAATAAGGCCTTTAAAGCTGTTCAGATTGGAGGACCATCCGGGGGATGCCTGACGGAAAAGTATTTAGACCTAAGCCTAGATTTCGACTCCTTGTCAAAGGTAGGAGCCATGGTTGGATCTGGCGGGCTGGTTGTCATGGACGAAGAAACCTGCATGGTCAGCATTGCAAAATTCTTTATGGACTTTACCGAGCAGGAGTCTTGTGGAAAATGTGTACCCTGCCGAGAGGGGACCCATCTAATGAACGAAATACTTGATGATATCGTTAATGGTAGAGGGACAAAGGAGCAAATTGATATGCTGATGGAGTTAGCCGACACCATTACAACAACATCTTTATGCGGCCTTGGAAAAACTGCTGCCTTGCCAGTTATGAGCACGATTAGGGAGTTTCAGGACGAATACTATGCCCATGTGGTTGAGAAGCGGTGTCCTACTGGCAAATGCAAGGGACTGAAACGAATTGAAATCATTGTAGGTAAATGCAAAGGCTGCGGCTTATGTCTTGATGCGTGTCCTGTAAATGCAATAAGCGGCAAAAGGCGCCAGCCCCATGTTATTGATAAATCAAGTTGTACTAAATGCAAATTATGCATCGATTCCTGCAAATTTGATGCGATAGTAGAGATATGAGGAGGGAATAAAGGTGATCTACACAAACAAATATATGGTGATAAATGGTGAAAAGGTTCCCTTTGCTGACGAAAAGAACATTTTAGATGTGGTACGTAAGGCAGGGATCGAATTGCCTACATTTTGTTACTATTCGGAGCTTTCTGTTTACGGGGCTTGCAGGATGTGCATCGTTGAAGATAGCCAGGGTAATGTTATTGCATCCTGCTCTACGCCACCGGTCCATAAAATGGAGATTAGAACAAACACTCCAATACTAAATAAACACCGTAAGACCATTCTGCGTATGCTCTTAGCTTCCCACTGCAGGGAATGTACGACCTGCTCTAAGAGTGGAAACTGCAAACTTCAGACTATAGCAAAAAGGTTTGGTATCGATGAGGTGCGGTTTGATAAAACAGAAAAAGCATTTAAAGATGAATACCCTATTGATGATTCAAGTATGGCTATAAGCAGAAATCCTAACAAATGCATACTTTGTGGTGATTGTGTAAGAATGTGCAGCGAGAGCCAGAATGTAGGGGCCATAGATTTTGCCTTCAGGGGTTATGAGATGATGGTATGTCCGGCCTTTAACAAGCCAATCAGTGAAACAGAATGTGTAAGCTGTGGTCAGTGTGCTGCTGTTTGCCCAACAGGGGCGATCACTATTAAAAATGATGTACCTGCAGTCTGGGATGCTATTTATAATAAGAAAAAGCGGGTTGTAGCCCAGGTTGCCCCAGCAGTACGCGTGGGCCTTGGCGAATTATTTGGTTTTCAAAACAGTGAGAATGTTATGCCATTGATAATTGCCGCCCTCCGCAAACTTGGTTTTGATGAAGTCTATGACACCTCTTTTACTGCGGACCTTACTGTTATTGAAGAGACAAATGAATTTTTAAATAAGTTGGAAAGAGGAGAAAAACTCCCCTTATTTACCTCATGCTGCCCAGCCTGGGTAAGGTACGTGGAAAATAAGCATCCAGAACTGATGCCCCAGGTGTCGACCTGTAAATCTCCTCAACAGATGTTTGGATCCTTGGTCAAGTCCTATATGAAAGATAAGTATCAAGATGATGACCGTGAAACCTTCGTTGTATCCATCATGCCCTGCACAGCAAAAAAAATGGAGGCAAGGCGAGAAGAATTTATCACCGACGGATTTTATGATGTGGATGCGGTTATTTCTACAGAAGGCTTAGCAGATATGATTACCGAGGCAGGTATCGTCTTTAAGGAACTTGAACCAGAAGCCCATGATTTACCTTTCGGCATGTTTAGCGGCGGAGGCCTGATTTTTGGGACCACTGGAGGGGTTACAGAGGCAGTTATCCGTAAAGTGATTCAGGATAAGACTCATACCAGTATTGACAACATAAAGTTTAGCGGAGTCAGGGGTATGGAGGGTATTAAGGAATTTGAATTTCCTATCAACGAAGAAGGAGATGCTATAAGGATAGCTGTGGTAAATGGTCTTGGTAATGCTGAAAGATTAATACAAAGAATCAATTCGGGTGATGTTGAATACCATTTTGTCGAAGTTATGGCCTGTCCTGGAGGTTGTGTAGGGGGAGCCGGTCAGCCCTTTGGTTTGGCGGATAAAAAGAAAAGAAGGACAGAGAGCCTCTATGCATCAGATAAACAGACAAATCTTAGGCATTCCGATGAAAACCCCTTTATACCGCCTCTTTATGAGGGCCTGTTGAAAGATAGGGTCCATGAATTACTACATGTTCATTACAAGTAAGTATAAGTATCAGGGTCAAAGTTTTATATAATTTTTACTGCTGTCTAGCGATTTATTATGACAGCAGTTTTTTTTAGTCATCTTTTGGAGGAGAACAAGTCTTGATGTAGGAGATGGAGATGTATATAATAATGTTATGAAAAAAAAGAAAAAGGGTAAGATTAAAAGAATACTGATTTCTCTCTTTATTATTGCTGTACTAGTCCTCTTTGCAATTATTTATTTATTGCCGATGGTAACTGATGCTTTCACTAGAACCACAGTTGTCAAATACGGAAATATCCAAATTGTTGATAGGGTGACTTGCTATTTCGTACGTGATGAAATGGTTTATAATGCTTCTGATTCAGGAATTATACAGTATTACTTTGAAGAGGGAGAACTTGTCAGAAAGGGAAGCAAAATAATTGAATTATTTCCTTCTGCTACAAGCTATATAGCTATGGATAATAGGCTGGTCAGTTATTACGTTGACGGCTGTGAGGAAATATTTACACCTGATGCGATGAGAACCTTAAATAAAGAGGTAATCGAAAACCTTCAAATTGAGGTTAGTAATATTAAAAGAGACTCAGCTATAGCTGGAGAACCCTTGTACAAGGCTGTAGATAACAGCCTGTGGCATGTAATATTTTGGGTAGAATCTGATAAGGTTTTAAAATATACTAAAGGAGATACTATATATTTAAACCTTCCTTTAGGTCAGGTAAAGGGTCGCACTATTGAAATTATTGACAACAAAGGCAGCTGGTTAATCATAGCAGAGTTTAAATGCTACTATCAAGAATTAGCTAAATTAAGGAAGATTGATGCTGAGATTATCACAGCAGACCATGAAGGTCTACTTATATCCAACAAGAGCATTACTACAAAGGACGGTAAGCCTGGTGTATTTGTGAAAGATATTAGCGGGGAATTTGTATTCACACCAGTATCTGTAATTACCAGCGATGGGGAATATTCCCTTGTCGAAAGCTCTTTTTATTATGATGAAGATGAGGATAAGAACGTTAGAATAAAAACTGTTAATGCATATGATGAGATACTATCGAATCCGGAAAGGGAATAATTTATGAGTAATATACGAGACAACATTGCAAGGATTAATGAGAATAAACCAGATGATGTGCTATTAGTTGCAGTAACTAAGACGAGATCAGCTGAAGAGATTAATAAAGCAATAGATTGTGGCATCACCGATATAGGTGAAAACAAGGTTCAAGAAATATTAGAAAAATATGATTATGTTAAACCTGTTCGCTGGCATATGATTGGACATCTACAGACAAATAAGGTAAAATATATTATCGACAAAGTGAGCTTGATCCACTCAGTAGATTCTTTAAAACTGGCAAAAGAAATAAATAGAAGAGCTGGTAACAAAGGAATAACAATGGATGTTTTAATCCAGGTTAATGTCGCCCAAGAAGATAGTAAATACGGTATAGATGCAGAAGAGGCAGTACCACTAATTGAAGAAATTCTTAAAAATTATGAGAATATAAGGGTTAGAGGCTTGATGACTATAGCACCATTTGAAGAAAACCCCGAGGATGTTAGAAAGTATTTTAAACAGCTTAAAGCTCTATATGATTCATGCGCAACTATCAAACATGAAAGGCTGGATTTTAAATATCTATCTATGGGAATGACTAATGATTATGAAGTGGCTATTGAAGAAGGTTCGAATTTAATTCGAATTGGGACAGCCATTTTTGGTGAACGCAAATATTGATAATACTAGAAATAAGGAGTATACAAAAATGGGAGATGGATTTTTAAACAAACTTAAGGCGTTAGTCGGTATCGAAGAGATTGATGAGGATGAACTCGAAGACGAAGAGGAAGAAAGTTTTGATTTAGAGAAGAAACCTTTGGAAGTGAGGAGTTCATTCAACTCTCCCAGATATGGGGATAAAGAAATGAAACAAAACAAAGAACCTAGAGTTTTGCCAATGACAAACAAAGTTGCTTCCAATCAGTTTAAGATGATTGTTATTGAACCAATTTCATTTGATGAATGCCCAACCTTAGTTGATAACTTAAAGGCAAAGAAACCTGTAATAATCAATTTAGAAAAGATTGAAACCGACATAGCTAGGAAGATTTTTGATTTTCTAAGTGGAGCTACATATGCCCTCAACGGTAATGTTCAAAAGGTTGCAAACAACATATTTATATTTGCACCTGAAAATGTCGACGTAACTGCACATGTAGATCATGGTAACCATAACGATGGCACAAAGAACCCTTGGAGGTAATGGATGTTATTTATATATGCTGTTAACCTATTTTTCCGGGTATTAACTTATCTAATACTGGCAAGAGCTATATTGAGTTGGTTTATTAGGCCAGGAGATAAATTATATCCTTTGTACATAGGCATTATTAGAGTTACTGAGCCCATGCTAGCACCCTGTCGAAGGATAGTTCAACGGTTCGGTTTAGGTGGAACCATCGACTTTTCACCTTTACTTGCTCTAATAATTCTATGGATTTTGAATTCAATTATTATTGATATTATTAGAATGTTAATTTTACTTTAACTCAAGGAGGTTTGAAATGATTACTCCCCTAGATATTCAGAATAAAGAGTTTGGGAGAAGCGTCAGAGGTTATAAAGAAGAAGACGTTGACGGTTTCCTTGATTTGATAACTTTAGACCTGGAAAAGCTAATCGAAGAAAATCAAAGGTTAAAAGAACAGGTAAAAAGCTTTACAAGTGAACTTGATCGGTATAAGAAAACCGAAAACATGGTACTAGAGACTTTGGAAGCTGCCAAGGCATTGATGGGAGATATATCAGTAAGTGCAGAAAAACGCGCCGAGATCCTATTAAAAAATGCCGAACTTGATGCGGAACGAATAACAAGAGAAGCTCGAGAGTCAGTTGAGCGATTAAATGAAGAAGCTGCGGTTATTCGCAATCGCTTAAATGTATTTAGAACGAGATATAGAACTATGCTAGAATCAGAGCTCGAAAAAATTGATTCACTGAGTTCTGACCTGTTATTCGACAGAGATTTGGAAGATTTAAAAAGTATTTTAGATGTTAAAGAAGATACTCGGATCCTAGAAAGAGAAAGCGATTTTGATAAGAAGACGCTATTAAATATAAGAACCGGAGATAATTTGTAGATGTTTTATTGCTTATTAATAGTACTTTTAATAGTGTTGGATCAATTTACAAAGTATATTATTAATACTAATATGGATATAAATCAATCAGTCCCAGTTATTGAAAATGTTTTTCATATAACATATGTTCGCAATTACGGGGCTGCTTTTAATGTATTAGAAGGCAAACAAAACTTTATCATTATTGTTTCCTTAATAGCAATAATTGTAGTTTTACTATACATTTTTCTAAAAAGGAAATCTAAGCATTGGTCCTTGCTACTTGCTTTATCTTTAGTAGCAGGGGGAGGGATAGGTAATCTAATTAGCCGTCTTATTCTTGGATACGTAGTTGATTTTTTGGATTTCCGTATTTGGCCTGTTTTCAATGTTGCAGATATTTCAGTATGTGTCGGATGTGGTCTGTTAGTACTATATGTCCTATATTTCGAACCAAGGATAAAAAAGAGTGATTATAATGTATGATAGCAAATCATATGTTTTCAAAATTGAGAGCAAGGATTCTAACTCACGAATTGATAGTGTGCTGGCTAATCTTATAGAAGACACTTCTAGAAGTAGTATTCAAAAACTTATTGAAGAAGTAGGAGTTAAAGTTAACGGCCAAATTATAAAATCTAAAAAATATAAGCTAAAAGAGGGAGATATAGTTGAGCTTATTATTGAGCAAGCTGCGCCTCTGGCTGTGTTACCCGAAAATATTCCAATTGAAATAGTCTATGAAGATGATGATATATTAATTGTAAACAAAGCAAAAGGAATGGTCGTTCATCCTGCAGCAGGTAACAGCTCAGGAACTCTGGTAAACGCTCTTATCTATCATAGGGGCGATGCTCTTTCATCTATTAACGGAGAGATTCGTAGAGGAATTGTCCACCGAATAGACAAGGATACAAGCGGGCTTTTGTTAGTCGCTAAGAATGATGATTCGCATAGATCTTTGGCGGAACAATTGGCTGCCCATACAGTTAAAAGAGCATACAGGGCCATTGTATATGACAACATTATTGAGGATTCAGGTACGATTGATCAACCGATAGGCAGAGATCCTTCGAATAGGTTGAGGATGGCAGTGACCCAAACCAACAGTAAAGAAGCAGTCACACATTTTCATGTATTAGAGCGGTTTAAGAAATTCACTTATATAGAAGCGAGATTATTAACTGGCAGGACTCACCAAATACGTGTTCATATGGCATATATAAAGCATCCACTTTTAGGCGACAATTTATATGGGCCAAAAAAAAGTTTTATGGGTATTAAAGGTCAAATGCTTCATGCTAAAACTCTGGGCTTTAATCATCCTAGAACTGGTGAATACTTAGAATTCGACAGTGAATTACCTCGGGATTTTCAAGAGCTATTAAATCAATTAAATAAGCGTTTCATCACTGCATAGTTATGGTATATTGGCGATAATGGGGTTATAAGAGATTGGTGTGGCGCTATTAATAACAAGTTTTAACGTATTCGAGGCAATCTTCGCATACGGCGAAATCTTTAAATCTTATATCACCATGTTTACCACATAGCGAACATAGCAATTCTTCTGTGATTATTGAGTAATATATAGGATTTCCCTTACTTTTCATATTTGATACCTCATTTCTTACTACAATTAACTATGCAGTGAGATAGTTGTAATCATCTTAGCAAAGAAGCACTGCTTAATCAATACAAATTTTCCTAAATGTAATAAATTATACATTAAATGTAATAATCGCATCATTTTACTAAGCTTGGGCTGACATAAACAGTGCTATTATCTGTAAAAATGACCATACCGGGTTTTGCGCCGCTAGGTTTTTTAACGTATTTTACTAAAGTATAATCAACAGCTACGTTTTCTGAAGAACGGGCCTTGCTGTAATAAGCTGCAATTGATGCAGCTTCATATATTGAAGTATCAGAAGGCTTCTTTCCCTCTAAAATTAGTATTACATGAGAACCCGGAATATCTTTCGTATGAAACCAAATATCAGTCTTATCTGCAATTTTAAATGTTAATAGATCATTTTCTTTATTATTGCGACCCACAAGAATGCGGAAACCATCACTGCTGGTGAAAGCAAGTGGCTTGGGTTTAGATTCAGTACGACGCACATTGCTCTTTCTATTTCTAAGATATCCACCTTCTATCAATTCTTGGCGAATACCCTCTAAGTCTTCAACTGTATCAGCATTTTTAGCGAAGGTGAGGACTGATTCTAGATACTCAATATACTGGTTTGTTTCATCTAGTTGGATATTTTTTTCCTTAATTGCAGTTTTCAACTTGTTATATCTCTTAAAATATTTCTGCGCATTTTTAGAAGGAGATAATCGTGTATCTAAAGGTATGTCGATCTCCTTGTTATCATAGTAATTTAACACTTTAACAGACTTATCTTTATTGCCGATTTTATGAAGGTTTGCAGTTAGCAACTCTCCATATAACCTGTAATTATCGAAGTCTTTTGCTTTTAATATATCTTCTGAAAGGCGTTGCTTTTTCAAGTATAGCTTGTTCAAATTGTTATCGATTGTTTTGATTAAGTCCAATGATTTTTGGTTGACTCTATTTGACGATACTTTGTTATGGTAATAGTAATCTGCAGCTTCACTGGGAGAATTAAAGCTTTTCTTAT
This sequence comes from Clostridiales bacterium, assembly GCA_012523915.1. Lineage (GTDB taxonomy): Bacteria > Bacillota > Clostridia > Peptostreptococcales > Anaerovoracaceae > JAAYHT01. The sequence continues at coordinate 12,635 of JAAYSU010000048.1, read as the reverse complement.
CGAAGAAATTTTCCTTAGTATAAAGTGTGAAAACATGAAAATCTATAGGATTTTTATCATCATCGAAATATACTACAGGAGTAATATTATATGATTGTAAGCAATCTGTCATTTCTTTTAATATGGGGTACAATTCTTTAAATGTCAGGAGCTCTAAGTCAACATTAAAGCGCTGTGAGGCTCGAATACAGATTTCGTCTGCAATGCCAGGGCTTATGCCTTGTATGTTAGATAATAGGGCTTTTGATTTCAAAGAGCTCGATTCATCTAATATTGATGCCAATTCTTCCTCTGTTAAGGTATAAAAAGCCACCTTTCCATGTGAAGGAGGGGAGACATAAGGTAGTCCAGGTAAAAGCTGACGATAGCGATTAACATCCAAAGTAATTCGTTTTATACTATCAAGTATTTTGCCGGTAGATGAATCCAGTGCAATAATATTGCTGTGTTTACCCATAATTTCAATGATGAGCTTTTTTTCCACAGCATCTCCTAATTCATTCATGCGGTTAACACATATTTCTATTATCCTTTCAGAGTCAATCTGCTCTATTCTAACAATTCTACCGCCTTGGAAATGTTTTCTTGCCAGCATGCAAAAAGACATTGGATTCTTAGGATTGCTATAGTCATCCTTTTCTATTAAATGAAGGCGGGCATGTCCGCTATTTACTGAAATATATAGGCGGTACCTTGTTCCTTTTTTGTGGATGTGAAGTATTAATTCATCTGCCTCTGGTTGATATATTTTTTCTATTTTACCGTCGATTATGAGCTGCTGCAATTCTCTCACAATAGCGCCGGTTACAAAACCATCATAACTCATTTTTACTCCTAACATAATTTCATAGATTATTTTGGTAAATCAATGTATAATAGTATAGTATACAATACCTTGAACCATAATTATAACAAATTGTTTTGTAAAGTTTAATAAGGAGCATCAAATAATGATTAAGAGTATGACAGGCTATGGTAGAAGTGAACACAATGATGGTAAACGTAACATAATTGTAGAAATAAAATCAGTTAACCATAGGTATAACGATATAACATTTAAGATGCCAAGGCGTTACTCCTTTGTAGAAGATCGGTTGAAAAACTTGGTTAAAGATGTTTTAAGACGCGGAAAGATAGACATTTCTATTATAGTGGAAAACATTACAGAGGAAGATACTCAGATAAAGATGAATACCATTGTGGCTGAGCAATATATAAATAATTTAAAAGAATTAAAAAACAACTTTAACCTTACAGGAGAACTAGATTTACAGTTTGTTTCTACTCTACCTGATGTTATGAAAGCTGTGCCAGTTATAGAGGATGAGGAATACATATACCAGAGTTTTTCCATTCCCCTTAAAGAAGCCATTAATAGACTGGATGATATGAGAGTTATAGAAGGTGAAAAGCTTGCAAAAGATATAATTATGAGAAGTAATTTAATCAGAGACTACCTCAAACAAATTGATGATAGGGCACCACAGGTTCCGATTGACTATAGAGATAGGTTGGTAGAAAGGATAAAAGAATTACTAGGAAGTAGCGTTGAAATACCTGAAGATCGAATAGTAATGGAAGCAACAATTTTCGCTGATAAATCTAATATTACAGAAGAATTGGTTAGACTGGATAGCCATATTTCTCAATTAAATCATATCATCAATAACAGCAACCAGCCAGATGGGAGGAAACTTGATTTTCTGGTTCAGGAAATGAACAGAGAGGTAAACACCATAGGGTCCAAGGCTAATGACATTAAAATAACCAGCTGCGTAGTGGATATTAAAAGTGAATTGGAAAAAATAAGGGAGCAGGTTCAAAATATTGAGTAAAACAAATAGCAAACCTTGAAAAGATTATTTATTTGTTATATTCTATATATTTAGTAATAGTTGAAAACAAATGAGAGGTTTGCATATGTCTAAAGGTTTACTGTTTGTGATTTCAGGCCCATCTGCGGCGGGGAAAGGAACAATTTGCAAAAATCTAGTTAAAAAAATGGACATTGATTTATCGATTTCCATGACTACCAGAAAGCCCAGGCCTAATGAAGTAGATGGCAAAAGCTATTATTTTGTCTCTCAGGAAGAGTTTGATGAGGTAAAGAATAGAGGGGGCTTCTTAGAATATGCCTATGTGTTTGGAAATTACTACGGTACACCTAAGGATCTGGTGATTGAAAAGCTTAACAAGGGGCGCGATGTCATCCTCGAGATCGATATTCAGGGTGCTATGCAGGTTAAAAAATCTTATCCTAATGGTATATTTATCTTTATACTGCCGCCATCCATGACGGAATTAAGAAAGCGTATCACAGGAAGGGGTTCTGAATCTTTAGAGGCGATTAACGAAAGGTTAGGAGAAGCTTTAAAGGAAGTATCATACATCGATAAATATGATTATTGTGTGGTGAACGCAGATCTAAAAGAGGCTGTTGACCGTGTGCACTCCATTATTAGGGCTGAACATTCAAGGGTGACAGAACACATTTATAAGTTGATAGAAAAATATAAACAAGAATTTAATACTGTAAAGGAGGAATAAATAATGCTAGAACCATCTGTAAACCATATGAAGAAAAAGGCAGACAGCAGATATACCTTAGCAATTTTGGCCGCAAAAAGGGCAAGAGATATCATCGAAGGTAAACCGAGACTAATTGATATAGATATAGATAAGTCTGTTTCTATCGCAGTACATGAAATTGCTGAAGACCTAATAACCTATAGTAGAGAGGACAATTAAATACATGGAAACCTTTAATTCCCGTACTAAGATGCTTTTGGGTGAACAAGCTATTACCGATCTTATGAAAAAAAGAATATTAGTTTTTGGCTTAGGAGGAGTTGGAGGATATGTAGTTGAAGCATTAGCTCGCACAGGCATCGGTACATTAGGTATTGTTGATTACGATCGAATAGATGTAACAAATATTAACCGTCAGATTATAGCTTTAAATAGCACTATGGGTAGCTTTAAAACTGATGTTATGGAAAAGCGTATCAAAGATATAAATCCTCAAGCCAAAGTAATAGCATATAACCTACGATTAAACCCTGATAACATTGATGAAATAACCCTTGAGGATTGGGACTATATCGTAGATGCAATTGACGATGTTGCAGCCAAGATTTTACTTATAGGTGAGGCAAAGAGACGTAATGTTCCAATAATCAGCTCAATGGGAGCAGGCAATAGGGTAGACCCGACTCAGCTTAAGGTTTCCGATATTAACAAAACTCATACATGTCCCTTAGCAAAGAGTATTAGAAAGAAATTAAGAGAACTTAATATTGACGAGCTTAAGGTAGTTTTTTCCGATGAAAAGCCTGATAGGAAAGAGTACCCTGGAGATGGAAGTAATCCACCTGCTAGCATAGCCTTTGTTCCTGCAGCAGCAGGGTTAATTATAGGGGCTGAAGTTGTAAAAGATTTATTAAATCTATAAATAAGTGCAATTTTTGAACCTCAAATGGCGTCTATATATACACGACGTCTTTTTTATGTAGTTAAAATGGAGGTTCAAGTGATGTCACAAAAAAACAGTTTTATACAAGTCAACGGTGGGAATGAATATTTAGTTCTTTCAAGAAAGCAAGGTACGACGAGGATTAAGATAGACGACATACTGTATTTTGAGAAAGAGTTAAGAATAATACATGTGTATACTGAGGATGATATCTATAGCTTTTATGGAAGTTTCAAAGAACTAAAGAAAATGATCGATAAAAGATTTTGTAGATGTCATAACAGTTTTATTGTGAATTTGAATAAAACTGTCCATCTAGAGCGTTATGAAATTCATCTTGTTAATGGGGCGGTCTTATCAGTCAGTCAACGAAGGTATTCTCACACGAAAAAGAGCTTTCTAAGGCATTTGTGTTAAAATTTTTCTTGCATTATGAAAGATGATATAGTATAGTATTCAAGGATCTCAAAAGCAAGAAGATCCAAGAAAAACACACATCTTGCTACTTACAAACAGGTGCCCAAAAGGTCGTTTGTGAGGTATGCGGGGTGGAGGATTAAAACCAGGAGGTAAATATGGCGATTATTACAATGAAACAGCTTTTAGAAGCAGGTGTTCATTTTGGACACCAAACAAGAAGATGGAACCCGAAAATGGCTCCATATATCTTCACTGAGAGAAATGGTATTTATATCATTGATCTTCAGAAAACAGTTAGAAAGTTTGAGGAGGCATACAATTTCATAAGAGATGTTGCCGCAGAAGGAAAGCCTATTCTCTTTGTTGGAACAAAGAAACAAGCTCAGGCAGCAATTGCTGAAGAAGCTAAGAGATGCGGTATGTTTTACGTGAATGAGAGATGGTTAGGCGGTATGCTTACTAACTTTAAGACTATCTCGCAACGTATCGATAGGCTGAATGAAATTAGAAATATGGAGACTGATGGCACTTTTGATGCTTTAACTAAGAAAGAAGTATTAAAGTTAAAAGCAGAAGCAGATAGGCTGGAAAAATTCCTAGGTGGAATTAAAGATATGAGTGGTATGCCGGGTGCGGTTTTCGTAGTTGATCCTAAAAAGGAGAAAATTGCAGTTAGAGAAGCACGTATCTTAGGTATACCTATAGTTGGAATAGTAGATACAAACTGCGACCCAGATGATGTAGATTATATTATTCCTGCTAATGACGATGCGATAAGAGCAGTAAAGCTTATTGCAGGGAAAATGGCAGATGCTGTCATTGAAGCAAAGCAAGGTGAATCATTTGATGATGAACCTGTCAATACTGAAGAAGAAACAGTAGAAGAAACCACTGATTAATAATGGAAAGGAGGCCTGAAATATGGCTGTTACCGCATCAATGGTAAAAGAACTGCGTGAACGTACAGGCGCAGGCATGATGGATTGTAAGAATACTTTAGTTGAGGCAGATGGAGATATCGAAAAAGCGATTGAGCTTTTGAGAGAGAAAGGTCTTGCTAAAGCTGCAAAGAAAGCAGGGAGAATTGCATCTCAAGGGTTGATACAATTGGCCTTTACAGAAGATGGAAAGAAAGCAGCTGCAATTGAGGTCAATGCCGAGACTGACTTTGTTGCAAAGAATGAAGAATTCGTGGAATTTGTTGATACACTTTGTGACATGGTTTTAAACAACGATGTAAAAGATATGGACGAATTCATGACGCTAAAGTATATGGATGAAGGCACAGTCCAAGATGCTTTAAATAATAAAATTGCAAAGATCGGTGAAAACATGAGCATTAGAAGATTCGTTAAATGCGAAGAACCGGGAGTGGTTCATGTTGGTTATGTTCATGGAAATGGAAGAATCGGCGTTATAATTGGTTTGAAGACAGAAGCCTCATTAGAAGATGTTTATACACTAGGAAGAGATCTGGCTATGCAGGTGGCATCAATGAACCCTAGATTTATTGCAGAATCTGACATAGATCAAGAGTACATTGAGAATGAAAAGAATATTTTAATTCAGCAGGCACTTAACGAAGGTAAACCACAGAATATTGTTGAAAAGATGGTGGTAGGAAGACTTAAGAAAGAACTTAAAGAAATCTGCCTACTGGAGCAAAGCTTCGTAAAAGATACTGATATTTCTGTAAAGCAATATATTGATGACACTTCAAGAGCATTAGGAAAGGCTGTAGAAGTTACAGAAATGGTAAGATATGAAGTTGGAGAAGGCATAGAGAAGAAAGAAGAGAATTTTGCAGAAGAAGTTGCAAAACAGATGAACAATTAATAACATTTATGCTATAATGAGAGGACACTATTGATGGTGTCCTCTTGTTGGATTAGACGGAAACGGGGAGGGACAATGGAGCCAAAATATAGAAGAGTAATATTGAAAATCAGTGGTGAAGCACTTGCGGGAGAAAACAAATTCGGATTAAATGAAAAAATGCTGAATATGGTAGCGCTTCAAGTCAAGAAACTAACTGATGCTAAGGTACAAGTAGCTGTTGTAGTAGGCGGTGGGAATTTCTGGAGGGGAAGAACCAGTAAAAGTATGGATAGAGCTACAGCCGACTATATGGGAATGCTAGCAACTTGTATAAACGCACTAGCTCTACAAGATGCTTTTGAGGCTTTAGATATTCCTACAAGGGTCCAAACCGCTATAGAGATGAAAGAGATTGCAGAACCCTATATTAGAAGACGTGCAATAAGTCATCTTGCAAAAAATATAGTTGTGATTTTTGCAGCAGGAACAGGAAATCCGTTTTTTTCAACAGATACAGCAGCAGCCTTAAGGGCTGCTGAAATAGAGGCAGATGCCATACTTTTAGCTAAGAAAGTTGATGCGGTATATGATGATGACCCTTCAATAAATCCGAATGCTAAACCCTATGAAAGCTTGACTCATAAGGAATTGCTAAATAAAGGGCTAGGGGTAATGGATTCAACAGCAGCATCTTTATGTATGGATAACAATATACCTATTCATGTATTCGGTTTAACAGAACCTGACAGCGTGGTAAAGGCTGTTTACGGTGAGAAATTTGGTACACTGATTGTTGACTAGGCGATTATTAAAGGAGGTATATAAGATGAGTGATATAATGGATTTACTTAATGAAAAGCAGGAAAAAACTAAGTCTGTTTTAATTGAAGACTTGAATACAGTAAGGGCTGGCAGAGCTAATCCTACCTTGCTTGATAAGGTAATGGTCGATTACTATGGTGTGCCTACACCCTTGAGAAACATCGCAAATGTTTCTGCTCCAGACCCAAGAACTTTATTGATAACTCCATTTGATCCTAAATCCATACAAGATATTGAAAAGGCAATAAATATTGCGAATTTAGGTATTAACCCTGCAAATGACGGTAAGGTAATACGTCTGGCTATTCCGCAGCTTACTGAAGAGAGAAGAAAAGAACTTAGTAAGATAGTAAAAAAAATGGGTGAAGATGCGAAAATTGCAGTTAGAAATATAAGACGTGAGGTTAATGATACTCTTAAAAAACAGGAAAAGGCCGGAGAAATAACCGAAGACGATCTCAAGTCTGAATTAGATAATGTACAAAAAAGTGTTGATGCTTGCATCAAGGACATAGATGATATTATAGCTAATAAAGAAAAGGAAATCATGGAAGTTTAATGTATGATTTATTAGGTTTATATTTAGATGATGCTATAAAGATACTTTCTTCGAAGGGTTTGAAATGGGAAATAACCGAAACCGGCCCAGTAAAGAAAATGCAAGATGGATACTTAAGGATAATTAAGCAGGAATTATCAGAAGACAAATACCTTCTGACTCTTTGTAAAATTCCGGATGCTTATAGAAAGGACGGTTAGAAACCGTCCTTATGTTTCGTATTGAATTGAGGTGAATTTTTTGGACCGTGAAAAATTACCTAATCATATAGCAATAGTAATGGATGGCAATGGAAGATGGGCAAGAAGCAAGTCTTTACCCAGACTTGCAGGTCATAATGCGGGAATGATAGCCCTAAAAGAAATAGTGAAACGGACTTCTTCATTAGGTGTAAAACACTTAACTGTATATGCTTTTTCGACAGAGAATTGGAAGCGGCCAGAAAATGAGGTGGGCGGTATTTTTAATCTTCTCGTGCATTATGTAGAAAGGGAATTAGAAGAGCTAAATCAAAACAATGTGAAGGTTAAAATTATAGGAGATTATAACAAACTACCAAAAAAAGCAGTACAAAAAATTGAAGAAGCATTGATCAAAACTCGTGATAATACTGGTCTTCAGTTCAATATAGCATTAAATTATGGTAGTCGTGATGAAATCGTTAGAGCTACTAAACTAATAGCAGATAAAGTTGCAAATAATGAAATGAAAGCTGAGGATATAACCCAATCTATATTTAAAGAGCATTTGTTTACAAGTGCTATTCCCGACCCGGATTTAGTTATAAGGACGAGTGGAGAAAAGAGATTGTCTAATTTTCTACTCTGGCAATCTGCCTATAGTGAATTTGTTTTTACCGATACCTTATGGCCAGATTTTACACCAGAGTGTCTAGAAGACGCGATTAAAGAATATCAGAAGCGTGTAAGACGTTTTGGAGGGCTTAAATGAAGACTAGGATATTATCCGGATTAATACTGTTGCCATTATTGGCTGTAATATACTTGGGTGATACCGTGTTATTGATTGCCTGCCTATTGTTATCATTAGTCGGCATTAGGGAATTTTTTAGAGGTTTTAATAATATAGGAGTTGCTCCTAGCTATTTTATAGGTTATCTAGCAGCTATTACGCTATATATTATTGCCTTCTTAGAATTAAATAATTTCTATAATCTACTATGGTTTTATGGAGTTATTGTATTAAGCTTATTATACTTGTTTAAAATCGACAGAAGAGAACTTGCTGATGCGATGGCTACCATCACAGGGGTTTTTTATGTCGTATATTTTTCATACCATTTAGTTTTAATAGATAGAACTGATATTAGCATTTTACTTTGGCTAGTTATCTTATGTTCATTTGCAACAGATATAATGGCATATTTTACTGGATATGTTTTGGGAAAACACAAGTTATGCCCCAAGATAAGTCCCAAAAAGACAATTGAAGGTGCTATCGGCGGAATTGTCGGAAGTGTCATAATAAGTATAGTATTTAGCTACTTATTTGCATACGAGTTGTTGATACACTGCATCATGATCGGTTTTGTTGGCAGTATAGTATCCCAGCTTGGTGATTTGACGGCATCAACCTTTAAACGTAAGATGGGAATAAAGGATTATGGAAATTTAATCCCTGGTCATGGAGGAATACTCGATAGGTTTGATAGTGTATTGTTTACAGCACCATTTGTGTATTATTATATTATTATCGTTATATATTAAAATAATAGGGAAATTGGGTGAGAATGAAGAAAATTTCAATATTAGGCTCCACAGGATCAATAGGAACACAAGCACTGGATATAATAAGTAAAAATCGAGACAAATTTACAGTAAAGGCATTGACTTGTGGTAAGCGAGTGGAAGTGCTTACTAAGCAAATAGAAGCATTTAATCCTGATCTTGTATGTGTAGAAGAAGAAAGGGATGCAATTAAACTTAAAAAACGCTTTCGAAGATTGGAAGTTTTGTGGGGTGAATCCGGTTTAAAAGAAGTTGCGTCAAAGGCGGAATGCGATATACTATTGAACTCTTTAGTAGGCATGAGAGGTCTGGTGCCTACCTATGAAGCAATAAAATCAGGGAAGAATATCGCACTGGCTAACAAGGAGACCTTGGTAACTGGAGGAAAGTTTATAATTGATGAAGCAAAAAAGAATGGCGTTAAGATATTGCCTGTAGACAGCGAACATAGCGCAATATTTCAAGCTCTACAGGGAAATAGTGAAAAGGATATTAAGCGAATTTACTTAACTGCTTCGGGTGGACCCTTTAGAGGTTACACTTTAAAGGAACTTGAGGGAGTTACCCTAGAACAGGCACTTAGACATCCGAATTGGTCGATGGGAAGCAAAATAACAATAGATTCCGCCACAATGATGAATAAGGGACTGGAAGTAATAGAAGCAAGATGGCTATTTGACATTGAACCTGAGTATATAGATGTAATTGTTCACAAGGAAAGCATAATTCACTCGATGGTTGAATACAAGGATCATTCAATCATTGCACAGCTTGGAGCTCCTGATATGAGGGTACCAATAAGCTATGCTCTTACCTATCCTGAGAGGATACGAAATGATGTGCCTACGGTAGACTTTTTTAGTCTGGGTTCCTTGACATTTGAGAAGGCTGATACAAAAGTTTTCAGATGTTTGGATTTAGCTTATGAGGCTATTAAAAAAGGTAAAAGCTACCCGGTTGTGCTAAATGCAGCTAATGAGGTATTAGTTCAGCAGTTTATCGAAGGGAAAATTTCATTTATTGATATTCAGAGAACTATAGAACGAGTGATGGAAGAACATGTAGCTGTGAATATAATTGGTTTATCAGACATACTCTCTATAGATCAAGAGATTAGGGGGAAATTAGAGTAATGGGATTAACTATAATATATGCTATTATTATATTTTGTCTATTGATATTTGTACATGAATTTGGTCATTTCATAGCAGCAAAGGCCGTAGGAGTTCGTGTAAATGAATTCTCTTTAGGTATGGGGCCTGGCTTGATTCACTTTGGAAGAGGAGAGACTAAATATTCCTTGAGAGCTTTACCAATCGGGGGATATGTAAACCTGGAAGGGGAAGAAGAAGAATCTAATGATCCGAGATCTTTTAACAGAAAAGCCCCATGGCAGAAGGCTATTGTGGTAGTTGCCGGTTCTGCCATGAACTTAATAACTACAATTGCCATAATAGCGATTATTGTGCTGGCTTTAGGGTTTACCACAAATATTATCGGCGAAGTAGCTGAGGGATACCCTTCTGAATTGGCAGGACTCAAGCCGGGGGATGAAATCATTAAAATAAATAACACGGAAATTAGCAGCTGGAATGATGTTATTTCCACACTGTCAGAGAGTACAGGAGAAACTGTAGATGTAGTGGTAATTCGCGACGGAGAAACAATAAGCTTGACAAGCGGAGTGACGACTGATGAAATGGGAAGGCGTATAATAGGAATTACCTCCAAAATTGAACACTCTGTTTGGAAATCCCTGAAAGCAGGTGTTGCAAGTACATGGTCGCTGGCTAAAGAAATGGTAAGCTATTTAGGGTTACTTTTCAAAGGGGAGGGTTCAATGGATGATTTAGTTGGCCCTGTTGGTATAGTCAGTATAATAAACGATCAAGCGAAGCTTGGAATTATATATATTGCGAATTTGGCTGCTTTAATAAGCTTAAACCTTGCAATAGTAAATATGTTGCCGTTTCCTGCATTGGATGGTGGGAAGCTTCTTTTCCTTGTAATTCGGCTGTTTACAGGTAAAGTGATAAGTGATGAAATTGAAGCTAAGATTCATTTTGCAGGAATATTAATACTGTTTGGACTTATGATTTATCTAGTAATTCAAGACGTTGATCGCTTTATACTGAATTAGTAGAGGGGAAAAAATTGCAAAGGGTAACGAAGAAAATAATGTGCGGGGATGTTCCTATTGGTGGAGGATATCCTGTTACAATACAATCAATGACCAATACGGATACAAGGGATATAAAGTCCACTGTAGAACAGATTGAAAGGCTTGAAGATGCTGGCTGTGAGATTGTAAGATGTGCAGTTATAGACAAAGAAGCTGCAATTGCATTGGGAGAAATAAAAAAGCGAATAAAACTGCCTCTCGTAGCCGACATTCATTTTGATTATAGATTAGCAATAGCAGCTATTGAAAATGGCGCTGATAAAATTAGAATTAATCCGGGGAATATAGGGAGTATTGAGCGTGTAAAAGCTGTGTTAGATACAGCAAGCAAACACCGAATTCCTATTAGAATAGGCGTTAACTCTGGGTCCTTGGAGAAAGAAATCCTTTCTAGGCATGGACGCGTCACAGCACAAGCTTTGGCTGAAAGTGCATTAAAAGCAGTTGAAGAAGTTGAGAAACTCGGGTACAATGACATCGTTGTGTCTTTAAAAGCATCAGATATTAAGATGAATTATGATGCATATAAAATAGTTGCAGAAAAGTTGAATTACCCTATCCATATTGGTATTACAGAATCAGGCACTATTAAAAGCGGAAGAATGAAATCAGCAATAGGGATTGGCGCCTTGTTACTTGAAGGCATTGGCGATACTATGCGAGTATCACTGACGGGTGATCCTGTTGAAGAAGTAGGCCTAGCCAAAGAAATATTAGATGCTGTTGGTATACGCAAAAGAGCTTTTAACTTCATATCCTGTCCAACCTGTGGCCGTACAAGAGTTGATCTTATTAATATAACCGACGAGATAGAGGACAGACTTAAACCGCTGCAGCAAAGATGGGAAAAAGAAAAGCTTAAACCAATAACGGTTGCAATCATGGGATGTGAGGTTAATGGCCCTGGTGAAGCTAAGGAAGCGGATTTAGGCGTTGCCTTTGGAACTAATAAAGGGTTGATTTTTGAAAAAGGAAATGTGATTAAAAGCTGTCCTCCATCTGAGATAGTAAATGAGGTTATTAAACTTATACTTAAGAAGGCAGATGAAGGTTAATATAATAAAGGAGATATTATTAAATTGGATATTTTCGGTTTAACATTAGACAGCACTTTTGTTTGGATTGGTATAGCGGTTATCTTTGCGATTATCGAGGCTGTAACTTTAGGACTCACTACAATATGGTTTACAATAGGTAGTATTGTTGCAGCACTTGTATCATATGTGGGCGGTGGTATTACGGCTCAGGTAATTGCTTTTCTTATTGTTTCAATAATATTACTGTACTTCACCAAGCCGATAGCAGAAAAGAAGTTAAAAATCGGCCACACAAAAACTAACGTTGATGCCTTGATAGGGCAGATTGCAGTAGTAACTGAGGATATAAATCCCCATTCTACCGGTCTAGTAAAAGCTGATTCTCAGATTTGGACTGCAATTGCAGATAAAAGAGATCAAAGGTTGGAAAAGGGAACAGAGGTTAAAATACTTAAGGTCGAGGGGGTTAAATTAATTGTAACTTCCGTTCACGACGAATAGGAAAGGAAGTGTTTAAATGCCATCATTAATACCAATTTTAATTATTATTATCTTAGCTATACTGTTATTCATATCA
>JAAYSU010000047.1 GCA_012523915.1 Clostridiales bacterium | reverse complement strand
CTTGACTGAATACGTAACTGCTTTTAAGCTGTTCTTTAGCGATATACAGTTCATCTTCAGTAATACCTTTTTGTGCAAGGTTTAATAATTCAATACCTATTGCATCAAGAGCCTGGTCAACTTTTTCATGGCTTACACCAGCATAAATGCAATACATTCCATCTGTTTGGTAGGAACTAATATTAGAATATACTGTATAAGCTAGGCCCTTTTGTTCCCTGATATTCTGAAATAGTCGCGAGCTCATGCTGCCACCCATGATGCTGTTTAATATTTGCATGGGATAAAATAGCTCATCTTCATGAGGCACGCCTTTCGTACCTAAACATATATGACTTTGTTCCACATCCTTTTTCCTAACTTTAAAATCAGGAAGATAACTTTTCACAGGCAAAACTTTTTTTGCTTTGGTCTTCTTTATTCCAGTAAGTCTTTCATTGAAGATATTGCAGATAAGGTCTTCATCAAAGCTGCCTGCGACAGATATTACTATGCTATCTGCCGTGTACTCGTCTTCTATATATTTTAAGATTGTATCCCTTGTTATTGCTTCTAATGAGCTGTATGTTCCAATAATCGGACTCTCCAATGCACTTCCTCGGAATATGATCTCTTGCAACTTATCATGTGCATCATCTTCGGGAGAATCCTCTATCATCTTAATCTCTTCATAGATTACATTTTTCTCTCTTTCTAACTCTTCCGCATCAAAGTTTGAATTCTTAAACATATCAGTTATTATATCGCAACCTTTTTCTATATTGCTTTCCAATGTTTTGATGTAGTAGCAGGTTGCCTCTTTTCCAGTAAAAGCATTGATTTGTCCACCAATTCTATCTACGTCCTCGGCTATCTTTTTAGCACTTCTTGTATCTGTTCCCTTAAACATCATGTGCTCAATCAGATGGGATATCCCTGAATTTTCCTTATTCTCATCTACTGATCCCGCCTTGACCCATATTCCTATAGAAACTGATTTAACAGACGGTATCTTTTCCATAACTATTCGTATGCCATTATCCAATGTATTTTTTATTATCATAGATTGCTTATTTCTCCTTTTAACTCACTATTCATGAAATTAATTATAACATTAAATATTCTTATGTGCAAGAAATCATGGTTTTGCTTTCATGCTATCATAATCAACTAGCTGATATAGTGGGACAATGTTAATATTTCTTTCTCGAATAGCATCAATAAGAAGTGGAAGTGCTTTAACCGTTTCCTCTTTTGGATGCATTAAAATTATCCCTCCGTTTAATTCCTTACTCAAAACTCGTTCTGTAATGACAGAAGCAGTTGAACCAGCTCTCCAATCAATTGTATCGATTGACCATAAGCTTAATATGTAATCCATTTTTCTACATATGTCAACTGTTTTTGAGTCATAGTCACCCGAAGGAGGTGCAAATACCGTGGTCTTGGTATTTACTAACTCATATATGACTTCCTCTGTTTTCCTAATCTCTTCTATTACTTCATCTGCAGAAATTTTAGAACATAACTTATGGCTATAGCCGTGGCTTTGGATCTCATGGCCTGCTATATAGATCTTGCGTAAGAGGTAAGGATTGTTTTTCGCCCATTTACCGCTAACAAAGAATGTTATTATTACATCTTTCTCTTTTAATATTTCCAGCATCTCAGGAAGTAGATCCTCTCCCCAGTCCACATTGCATGTAATAGTTAAATTATTACTTGTATTATCTCCAGTCCTTATTACAACATCCTCTTCGCCCGGTACAGTTATAGTTTCGATTGTAAACATCGTATTTATAAAAGTAATTATTTGAAAAGCGATAAATGAAGAGCTGGCTATTATTAAAAGCCCAATAATAATCTTTCTAAACAAAAAAACACCCCCCACTTAAACTATGTGAAAGGTGTTGTACAAATACTAGATATTTATAACAGTTCTTTTCTTGAAAGATTTATCCTATTTTGATTATCAATATCAGTTACTTTAACTGTTATATCGTCACCAACACTAAGCACATCTTCCACTTTATTTACTCTTTCCTTTGAAATCTTGGAGATGTGAAGTAGTCCTTCTTTGCCTGGCAATATTTCTACAAATGCGCCAAAGGACATTAGTCTGGTTACCTTGCCTTCATAGATTCCACCGACTTCAACTTCTCTAAGCAAGAGTTCTATCTCTTTTTGAGCTTTTAATGCGCTTTCCATATTAGGCGAAGCAATAGAAATATGTCCGAGATCATCAATATCTATTTTGACTCCTGTTTCAGCTATGATGCGATTAATTGTGCTGCCGCCTTTTCCGATTATTATGCGTATCTTATCCGGATCTATAGTCATGGATATTATTCTAGGAGCATAAGGTGAGAGTTCTGGTCTTGGCTTATCAATCACTTCATTCATTTTTTCCATTATAAACATACGTCCCTCATGGGCCTGTTTTAAAGCAGCCTGAAGTATTTCCTTTGATAATCCATGGATCTTAATATCCATCTGTATAGCAGTTACTCCCTTTGCTGTACCTGCAACCTTAAAATCCATATCTCCGAGGAAGTCTTCCATTCCCTGTATATCGCTTAATATGGCCAGTTTATCTTCCGATTTGACCAAACCCATCGCTATACCAGCAACAGGCGCCTTAATCGGAACACCAGCATCCATTAGGGCCAAGGAACTTCCACATACCGATGCCTGACTTGAACTACCGTTAGAGGATAAGACTTCTGATACTACACGAATTGCATAAGGGAATTCTTCCTGAGAAGGAAGCACTGGATATAGTGCCCTTTCTGCCAGAGCTCCATGGCCTATCTCGCGCCTACCGGGGCTTCGCAATGGTCTGGCTTCACCTACGCTATAAGGTGGAAAGTTATAATGGTGCATATACCTTTTTTCAGTATCTCCGCTTAAGCCATCGATTGTTTGAGCTTCCCCCAGCGGAGCCAATGTAGCTACAGACAGTACCTGTGTCTGGCCTCTTGTAAACAGAGCTGATCCATGGGTTCTCGGTAGAAAGCTGGTTTCACACCAAATAGGCCTTATTTCATCAAATTTTCTATTGTCAGGTCTTATTCCATCATCAAGTATTAAACTTCTAACCTGCTCTTTTGTTATTGTATCTAGAACATTTTTAATATCATTTATATTTTCTGGGTAAATTTCGCTAAAGTGCTCTATGCATTCCATTTCAACAGCATCCATGTTATCTAAGCGCTCTTGTTTGTCAAATGTCTGTATTGCATCTCTCATCTTTAAAGTTGCAAATTCTCTGACAGCTTCCTCGATTTCTTCTGGCACCTGATATAATGTTACTTCTCTTTTCGGTTTTCCAACTTCTTTTACAATGTCCTCGATAAATTCAACAATCTTCTTGATCTCTTCATGAGCAAATAAAATACCTTCTAAGACTACATCTTCGCTGACTTCATTTGCCCCTGCTTCAACCATCATAATTGCATCTTTAGTCCCTGAAACTACAAGATGTAAGTCACTTTCTGTAGCTTGCTGTTCTGTTGGATTAATAATAAATTCTCCGTTAACTCTGCCTACCAGTACAGAACCTGTAGGACCGTTAAAAGGTATATCAGATATAGATAATGCAATAGAAGATCCTATCATTGCAACTATCTCAGGTGCACAATCAGGATCAACACATAATACTGTAGCTATTACTTGTACATCATTAAAAAATCCATCTGGGAATAGGGGCCTTAATGGCCTGTCCATTAGTCTTGCATTTAGAATAGCTTGTTCAGAGGGTCTACCTTCTCTTTTAATGAAACCTCCCGGTATTTTACCCGCAGCATACATTTTTTCTTCGTAATCACATGAAAGTGGGAAAAAATCTATATCAGCACGGGGTTCGTCTGATGCAGTTACTGTTACATTAACCACAGTATCCCCATAACGCACAGTAGCGGTACCATTGGCTAATTGTGCTATTTTCCCTATTTCGACTTGGAGTAATCTTCCTCCTAGGGCTGTTCTATATGTCTTATAGTCATTGAATTCCATATTAAATATTACCTCCCGATACATTTAATCTTTAATCGGGCCGGCTTGACAAATTAACTTATTACACGAATAAGCTAAATTCTCAAGCCTGACCCGTACCCGATATTAATTAGTTTATGCAAAAAAGGCGGGGAATAAACCTCCGCCTTAAGTTACTTATTTTCTTAATCCTAAACGTGAAATAAGATTTCTGTACCTTTCAACGTCTTTGTTCTTAAGATAGTTTAACAAATTCCTTCTTTGTCCAACCATCTTTAATAATCCTCTTCTTGAATGGTGATCTTTTTTATGAATTTTAAGGTGTTCGTTCAAATCATTGATTCTATATGTTAATATAGCGATTTGAACCTCAGGAGAACCTGTATCTCCCTCATGAGTTTTATACTCATTGATTATCTCTGTTTTCTTTTTCTGATCAATCATCTTTCTCTCTCCTTTATCATTTTATCCTATAGCCGTGTATTACGTCGGAGATTCGTAATACTCAGCTGTAGGTATTTATTGACGGTTTATGATACCATGATAGGTTGCTGCTGTCAAGCAGTCCATTTTGATCTGTTTCGACAAAGCTTCAATATCATCAAACTTCATTTCATCACGAATCTTTTTTACAAACTCAACTTTTATCTCTCTGCCATAAATATCCTTATTAAAGCTAAAGATGTGAGTTTCAACATTGCGTCTTCCAGCATTTCCAACGGTCGGCTTTGTTCCTACATTAGTTATGCTGGGATACTTAATACCATTGTAGCTACAGTAGGTTATATATACCCCATTGGCAGGTGAAACCATCTCTTCATCAAATATAATATTTGATGTGGGGTAGCCTATTGATCTACCTAATCTATTTCCTACAACCACCTTGCCACGGATACTGTAATAATGACCCATAAGGCTAAGACACTTATCAACTTCTCCATTAGCTATATAGTTGCGTATTAAGGTGCTGCTTACAACTTGACCTAGAACCATATATGGTTCTAGTACATGAATTCCAAAACCTTCTGCCATTCCGACCTTCATCAAGATTTCAGGATTTCCCTCACCTTTGTAACCAAATCGATAATTAAACCCACAATAGGCTTCTTTCATGCGGAGTGATTTTACTAGTAATTCTTTTATAAAGCGCTCTGGCTCCATAGTCTGTATCTCTTCATCAAAAGGAATTGATACAAGATAATCTACCCCTAAATTTTTTAATATCTCATATTTCTCATCCCAGTAAAGAATGTTTTTTACCACAGTTTTCTTGGCAAGAACATTCTTAGGGTGGTTGCTGAAAGTAAAAACAGCACTTTTAAGGTTTGCAGAAATAGCACTGTTAACAGCACGACGAATAAGTTCTTGATGACCCTTATGGACTCCATCGAAATTTCCTAATGCAACTACTGTTTCTTCTATATCTTTTATTTCCTCTAAACTCTCAAAATACTTCATTTGCAAAATACCTTATCAGCTAAATAAATTCCTTTTTTCGTATCAAAAATTGCTACACCTAAAAAACGATCTTGACAGTATACGTTAAAGGCATTATTAATACCTTCTTTTTTTATTCTAAGCTTTGAATTAATATTAACCGTAGGTTTCCTTAGAACCTCGACTTCTTTAGACCTTAGATAGCCTCCATTAGAAAACCACTTTTCTCTTTCAGGCTGGATCTTAATTCTTCCAAATTGCTCTAAAGGAAAATCTAAAGGCAATATAAGACTTTCCCAATTCTCCTTTATCTCTTCCAATGTTGATGAATTCTCAAGATTAAACGCTCCACTCATCTTTCTTACAAGAAAGCTCATTGATGCACCACAGCCTAACTCTTCACCCACATCGTGGCAAATCGTCCTTATATAGGTTCCTTTTGAACATCTAATATCAAAAATAATTCTGCCTCTACTGAAATCTATTGTCAACACTCTAAGACTACGAATTATTGCAGATCTTGGTTTTATTTCTACCTGCTCACCTTCTCTGGAGTATTCATATAGTCTCTTGCCCTTAACACGTACTGCCGACATCGAAGGTGGAGTTTGTAGAATTTCACCATTATATTTTTCAAATGTTTTTAGAATCTGCTCTTCACTTATATCCTTAATATTATTGCGATTATCCTCTAGAACATTACCCCAAATGTCTTGTGTATCTGTTATTACTCCAAGGATCATCTCAC
Source organism: Clostridiales bacterium (assembly GCA_012523915.1). Lineage (GTDB taxonomy): Bacteria > Bacillota > Clostridia > Peptostreptococcales > Anaerovoracaceae > JAAYHT01. Next base: position 4,976 of record JAAYSU010000047.1, on the reverse strand, counting down.
AGCGATATTCTTTATCATCTATATCAAGGTATTCCATCATTCTGGTGGCATTTCCTACCAATAGGGGCAGGACACCTGTTGCCATAGGATCTAGAGTACCCGCGTGCCCTACTCGCTTAATCCCCGATAATCTTCGAAAAAAGTATACACCGTCATGTGATGTCATGCCGGCGGGTTTTAATAGATTTATACATCCTCCTAGAAACATTGAATCTACCCCTTCATGTTGGCTAAATAGTTCTGCACAGATTCTTTGATTTGTTTCTTCGCATCTTCTATCGTTCCTTCGATTAAACAGCCGGCCGCTTTTTTGTGCCCTCCTCCGCCAAATTGATAGGCAATCACAGAAACATCTGCCTTTGCCTTAGCACGCAATCCAACTTTCACTTGGTTTGTCTCTTCTTTTAGAAATATAGCGATTTCTATACCCCTAATGTCCCTTAGCTTCTCAATTACACCGTCAGCCTCATCCATAGTAGCATTAAACTGCTTTAACATGTCCTGAGTCACATATGCTATATTGGCCTTCCCATTGCAAAAGATCTCCATTGTTGATAGGGCCATACACACTAATTTAACTTGTTCTGGACGAACATTCTGATATATTTCCACCGCTACTTTATTGTAATCCATACCAGTATCAAATAGATCTGCAATTATCAAATGTGTCTCTTTGCTTGTATTAGAGTATTGAAAATTGCCTGTATCAGTAGTAATTGCGGCGTACAATGCTTCTGCAATCTTACTATCTATTGGATAATCCATCTCTTTTAATATGTGATAGATTACCTCTGCGGTAGCAGCGGATTTGGGATTTACATAGTTTATATCTGCAAAATAATCATTTGTAAAGTGATGATCTAATGAAATTGTTATCTTCCCTTTTAGAAAGACATCTTTACGGTTATTTAGCCTGCTTACATCGCTGCAATCAACTGCAAGGCACACATCTAGATTTTCATCAGATGAATATTCATTGATACAGTATCCTTCATCAAGAAAAGCTAGGTTAGTTGGCAGCTCTTCTTCAATTAATATATGGGCCTCTTTGCCTAATCGCCTCAAAGCAATACAAATAGCTACTGAAGAGCCTAAGGCATCACCGTCTATTCTCTCATGAGGGAATATTAATACTGATTTAGCTTTATTAAGTTCTGCGACTATTTTATCTAAACTAATATTCATCTCCTAAATCTTTCTTTTCTAAATCTGATATTACTTTTGAAATACGGCGACCGTATTCAAGTGAAGTATCTATTTTAAAAACCAAATCAGGTACATGACGCAGTTTTATTTGTCTGCCAATTTCTCTACGTATCAGACCTTTGGCACTATTAAATGCATCCAGTACTTCTTCCTTTCGCTCATCAGTCGCACCTTCTTGTGATTTTTCGCCTAGTACAGTTATGTATATCGTTGCATAACTGTAATCTCCTGAAACTTCAACGGCAGAAATACTGACAATACCGGATAGTCTGGGATCCTTTATTTCCCTTAATAGCAATTCGCTTACAAGCCTGCGTATCTCTTCTCCAATCCTGCCTGCTCTATACCGTTTTTTCATCTTGCTACCTCTCTATTTCTTCCATCTTGAAGGCTTCAATAATATCTCCTTCTTTAATATCGTTATAGTTCTCTATTCCGACACCGCATTCATACCCTTGCATTACTTCCCTAACATCATCTTTGAAACGCTTTAATGATGAAATTTTTCCAGTATGAACGACTATACCATCTCTAATAAGTCTTATCTCAGCATTTCTTTGAACTTTACCTTCAAGGACATATGCTCCTCCAATTTTACCAACGCCTGGTACTTTAAATATGTTACGGATTTCAATTTTACCCAGAATGACTTCTTTATATTCAGGATCTAACATTCCTTTAATAGCTGCTTCAATATCATCTAAAACATCATAGATGATTTGATAGGTTCTGATTTCAACTTTTTCACGTTCTGCCATTTCAGATACCGCACTTGAGGGTCTGACGTTAAATCCTATGATAATAGAGTTTGTAGTATTGGCAAGCATTATATCTGACTCTGATATAGTACCAACTGCACTGTGTATTATCCTAACTTTTACATTTTCTGTTTGTAATTTCTCTAGTGATTGTATCAAGGCCCCAACCGAACCCTGCACAACGGCTTTAATAATTAAGTTTAGCTCCTTAATCTCTCCTTCTTGGATTTGGCTAAACAGGTCTTCCAAGGTAACACTAGAATCTCTAGCCATAACCTCGTCTCTTACCTTTTGTTTTCTTTGTTCAGCAATTTCTCTTGCAACTCTTTCTTCTTTAACTGCATTAAATTCATCTCCGGCTTCAGGGACTTCGGTGAGTCCAAGGATCTCAACTGCTGTAGCAGGACCGGCTTTACGAATTCTTTCTCCTTTAAAATTCGTCATGGCCCTTATTTTACCGCTACATACTCCGGCTACCAATGGCATTCCTATCTTCAATGTTCCGTTTTGAACCAACAAGCTTGCTACGGGACCCTTTGCCCTATCCAAACGAGCCTCTATTACAGTTCCTTTAGCAAGTCTGTTGGGATTTGCCTTTAATTCCATCATTTCTGCCTGAAGCAATACCATTTCCAGCAGATTCACAATCCCTTCGCCCTTTTTAGCTGATACGGGAACGCAAATTGTGTCTCCACCCCAATCTTCAACAAGCACGCCATGTTCAGCTAGGTCCTGTTTAACTCTATCTGGATTAGCCACCTCTTTATCCATCTTATTTATTGCTACTATAATTGGTACCCCTGCAGCTTTAGCATGGCTTATAGATTCAACAGTCTGAGGTTTTACACTATCATCTGCAGCAACTACTAACACTGCAATATCTGTTACGTGTGCTCCCCTTGCCCGCATGGCTGTAAAAGCCTCATGTCCCGGAGTATCTAAAAATACAATCTTTTGGCCATTAATAACAACCTCTGATGCTCCGATATGCTGCGTGATACCACCCGATTCGCTATCTGTCACATTAGTTTTACGTATGGCATCAAGTAGGGATGTTTTTCCATGGTCGACATGACCCATTACTGTTATAATTGGAGGTCTGGGTACTAAATCTTCTTCTGAGTCTTCAAACTCTTCTATACCCTCTTCCACAACATCTTCTTCAACTCTGGCTACAACTATATTTATTCCCAAGCTCTCACCAAGCAATACAACAGTATCCTCATCTAGGTTTTGATTGACATTTGCCATTACACCTAACCCCATTAAGGCAAGGATAATTTCTGATGTGCTCCTACCAATTTGTTCTGATAGTCCTTTTACAGTTATAGGTACATTTACAATCTTTGAGCCGGGTTCAAGATCTTCAAGGAGTATTTTATCATCTTGCTCCACTTGTGGTTCAGCTTTTTGTTTACGTGGTTTTTTAGGAGCGGGTTTTTCCATAGACCTCTTAACTTCTGTAGGCTTCTTCTTCTGCTCAATTTTTTCTTTTGTCTTTTTATCTTTTTTGCTTTTCTTGCTTTGAATACTTGGTTCTATCATTTCATCTGAGTCCTGCTTCTTCGGAGCTTTTTCTACTTCTTTCTTTTTTGCTGGTTTCCTTTTCTCTATCTTTTCTTCAACTTGTTTTGCAACTGGTTTTTCTTTCTTTACTTCGGCCTTTTTAGGAGATGGTTCTTGTTTTACTTCAATTTTTGTATCTGCCTTTTTGACCACCTTTTCTTCAGGTTTTTGTTTTTCCTGGACTTTTACTTCTGGTTCTTCGATAGTTTCTTTCTTTTTAGGTTCTTTATCTTTTACAGGTTGTAAAGATGCGGATTTTGGTAGAGGAACTCCTATAGGAGGTTGTGAAGTTTTTTGAACTGAAGGAATAGTAGAAGATGCCTTAGTTTTCTGCGTAGTTTTTGTTGCTTTATCTTTGGCTGATCTTGATTCTGTTTTTGATTTTTGTTCTTTTATTACAGTGGCTTTCTTAGTTGTAACAGGAGATGGCTTAACAGAAATTTTAACCTCTTTCTGTTCTGCCTTCGTTGTTTTCTCAGCCGTTACTTTTACAATTTTTGTTTCTGCAGCTTTTCTCCTACTATGCAGTATCATATTTTCTATTGCTTTAGCATCAATATCTGATATAACACTATTATGGCTCTTCGCTTCAATTCCCATTGCATTAAGCTTTTCTAGTAATTGTTTGCTCTCCATATCTAACATTTTAGCTAATTCATATACTCTTTTTGACATACACACACCTCTCTATTCTTTCTCACTATTCTGACCGCTACTATCCATCTCTTTTAATATGGCTGCTGCTAAATTATTATCGGATATTCCGAATATACCTCGGCCAACCTCCCCAGTCATCTCGGACAAGGTCTCCTTTGTTCCATAGATACGGAAAGGAATTCCTTGAGCTTCAGCTAACCTTTCAAATTTTTTGATAGTATTTTCAGTTAAGTCTACGGCCAGAATCAGGAGACGGATTTTTCCTCTTTTCATACCATATATACAAGAATTATATCCTGAAATCAAGTTCCGCGACCTTTTTGACAAACCTAAGTAACTATGAATCTTTTCTTTCATAAGCAGAAAATTCCTCATATAACCTTTCGAGCTGTTGCTCATCAATTTCAGTCTTAAGACCTCTGCCTAATGCTTTTTTCTTTTTTGCCTTTTCAAAGCAATCCGCATTTGGACACAAATAAACGCCTCTGCCGTTTGCCTTGCCAGTCTCATCTATTTTTACATCATCTTCGTCTGATGCAACAATTCTAATAAGTTCTTTCTTAGGTTTAGATTCCATGCACCCAACACAACGACGCATTGGTATCTTCTTTTTCCTCATCGAAACACCTCCTAATCCTCATCTTGGGTATCTTCGATTTCATCCTCTTCCGATTCCTCAGGGAAATATTGCGAATGACTCTTAATATCTATCTTCCATCCGCATAGTTTTGCGGCTAGTCTAACATTCTGCCCTTCTTTACCTATAGCTAAAGATAATTGATAATCAGG
>JAAYSU010000046.1 GCA_012523915.1 Clostridiales bacterium | reverse complement strand
CTATTCTTCAAATTGAAAGGCAGTTCGGCAAAGGTTCTATAATGAAACTTGGCAATGATAATGCTAAATTAAATATAGAAAGTATTTCAACGGGATCTATAAGCCTAGATATAGCAACAGGTATTGGAGGTATCCCAAGAGGAAGAGTGATTGAGATATACGGACCCGAATCCTCAGGTAAAACCACTATAGCTCTACATATAATTGCCGAAGCCCAAAAGCTTGGGGGAAAAGCCGCTTTTATAGATGCAGAACACGCACTTGATCCGGAGTATGCTGCAAAACTAGGCGTTGACATTGATGAATTATTGGTATCTCAGCCCGATACAGGTGAACAAGCACTGGAAATCTGTGAAATGCTGGTACGAAGTGGTGCTATAGACGTTGTAGTCATAGACTCTGTTGCTGCCTTGGTTCCAAAAGCAGAAATACAGGGTGAGATGGGAGATGCTCATGTAGGATTACAGGCAAGACTTATGTCACAAGCTCTTAGAAAGCTTGCAGGCGTAACTAATAAATCAAATACTGCGGCAATTTTTATCAACCAATTGCGTGAAAAAGTAGGAGTAATGTTTGGCAATCCAGAAGTCACAACAGGGGGTAGAGCTTTAAAATTTTATTCTAGTATGCGTCTAGATGTTAGGCGTATAGAGAGTATAAAGGTTGGAGATGAGATGATAGGAAGCCGTACCAGAGTAAAAATTGTGAAGAATAAAGTTGCTCCACCTTTTAAACAAGCTGAATTTGATATCATGTATGGTACTGGCATATCCCGAGAAGGTGACGTCTTAGACTGCGCAGTAGAGGCAAAAATAATAGATAAAGCTGGATCATGGTATAGTTTTAATGGTGAAAGAATTGGTCAAGGGCGTGAAAATGTCAAAAAATACTTAAAAGAAAATAATGACATACTTAAGAAAGTTGAAGATGCTCTAATGGAAACAATAAAACCTTCTTCAGGACCAACTGTTGATGAAGATGGAGTAATTATTGAAGAAAAATGAATATTTACTTGACATTTAGATCTAAATTGTGATAATCTTTTTATGTTTGTTAGCCGCACTGACAAGGCGATAAAACGCATTTGCGTTGCCTTTAAGGCGAGACTGGAAAGAGGAGGGAAATAGTAAATGTATGCTGTTATACAGACAGGTGGAAAGCAGTATCGAGTACAAGAAGGCGATGTAATAACCGTTGAAAAACTTGACGCTTCACCTGGAGAAAAGGTAAAATTCGAGAATGTTCTTCTTTTCTCAAACGGCGAGACCGTAGACATCGGGAAGCCTTATCTAAATGACGTAAACGTCGAGGCTTCAGTTGTTGAAAATGGCAAAGGTAAAAAAGTAGTCATTTTCAAGTATAGAGCTAAGAAGAATTACAGAAAAAAACAAGGACATAGACAGCCTTATACAAAAATTAAGATTGATAGTATAAGTAAGAATTCCTAAAAGGTATAAAATAAAATTGCAAACACTGCACATAATAAAGGAGGTGTAGTAGAATGGCATCAAAAAAAGGTGTAGGAAGTTCCAAGAACGGTCGCGATAGTGCATCGAAACGTCTGGGCGTTAAGAGAGCAGATGGTCAGTTTGTAAACGCTGGTAGTATTTTGATTAGACAGAGAGGAACTAAGATCCATCCTGGTAATAACGTAGGTATAGGCGGAGATGATACATTATTTGCTAAGATTTCAGGAACTGTTAAATTCGAAAGATATGATAAGACAAGAAAGAAAGTAAGTGTTTATCCACAAGAAGCATAATACTAAAAGCCTCTATAATAAATAGGGGCTTTATTAAATAAGGTAAAAGATATGTTTGTAGATAGTGCAATAATTACAATTAAATCAGGAAAAGGCGGAGATGGTAGTGTATCCTTTCGTAGAGAGCCATTTGTACCCGAAGGCGGCCCTGATGGTGGCGATGGAGGAAAAGGCGGGGACGTAGTATTTGTTGCCGATGAAAATATGCGAACGCTGCTTGATTTTCGTTACAAAAGGAAATACCAAGCCGATAACGGTGAAAACGGAAGAAGAAAAAACCAATACGGAAAAGGCGGTAAAGACTGTATTATTAAAGTACCTGTAGGTACTATAATTATTGACAAGCAAACGGGCAAAGTAATGAAGGATTTCACTAATCACGGCGAATCTTTTATCGCGGCAAAAGGTGGTAAGGGTGGAAAGGGAAATGTCCACTTTAAGAGCTCTGTCCGTCAAGCACCAAATTTTGCGGAAGCAGGAGGTGCACCTCAAGAAAGAGAGGTTATTTTAGAGTTAAAACTTATTGCAGATGTTGGCCTTATAGGATTTCCTAATGTAGGTAAGTCTACTCTGCTTTCAGTAGTAACAGGGGCAAAACCTAAAATTGATAATTATCCTTTTACCACATTAACCCCTAATCTTGGAGTAGTTAAATATAATGATGATAGCTTTGTTTTGGCAGACATACCCGGACTTATAGAAGGTGCTCATACTGGCTCCGGTTTAGGCTTGGATTTTTTAAAACATATCGAGCGTACGAGGCTATTAATCCATATAGTCGATGTTTCTGGATCGGAGGGCAGAGATCCTATTGATGATTTTAACAAAATTAATTATGAACTAGCAAATTATAGCAGCAAACTGTCTAATAAACCGCAGATAGTTGCAGCTAATAAAATTGATTTAGCTGCTGGGGAAAAAAGTGGCTTAACTAAGGCATTATTAGAAAGATTAACCCTAAATGAGGCAAGGGTTAAAGGCATGGCTGATGGGCTGCGGGAAATTGCAGCATTAGCAGACCCTGTTGGTGAAGTCCTAGGTATGACTAAAAGACCCAGTGGAATTGAAGTAGGCAGGGTACGGACTCCTATTGGTGCCATTGGTATCATATATGAATCTAGGCCAAACGTTACGGCAGATGCAGCCGGTTTGTGTCTGAAATCG
>JAAYSU010000045.1 GCA_012523915.1 Clostridiales bacterium | reverse complement strand
GGAAAAGCAAGTAGGTTATTTACCTGATTTGGAAAATCGCTCCCCCCAGTAGCTACTACTTTTGCACCAGCGGCCTTAGCTTCATCAGGATAAATTTCAGGAGTGGGAATTGCACAGGCAAAAACAATTGGATCTTGAGCCATCCTTTTAATCATTTCAGTCTTAAGCACTCCAGAACTAGAAACACCAATAAATACATCAGAACCAACAATAATATCTTTCAAATCACCTTTTTTATTCTTTATATTCGTTACCCTAGATATTTCTTCTTTAGCTGAATTCATATTTTCTTTTCTGCCTTCATAAATCGCACCCCTACTGTCACAGAGAGTAATATCCATATAACCAGCATCTAAAAGAAGCCGCGAAATAGCAATTCCTGCCGAACCGGCACCGCATATTACTATTGTAATATCTTCTAGTCTTTTTCCCACTATCTTTAATGCATTTGTGAGTCCAGCAAGAACCGCGATGGCAGTTCCATGTTGATCATTATGGAAGATAGGAATATCACATATCTCTTTTAATTTGCGCTCAATCTCAAAACATCGAGGGGAAGAAATATCCTCAATATTAACACCCCCAAAACTTCCGGATATAAGGTATATTGTTCTAACGATCTCATCCACATCTTTACTCTTTATACAAAGCGGAAAGGCATCTACATCCCCAAGTTCTTTGAACAATGAACACTTTGCTTCCATGGCTGGCATTCCGGCTTCGGGACCGATATCCCCAAGCCCTATAACTGAAGATCCATCTGTTACTACAAGACACATATTCCATCTACGGGTAAGATCATATGATTTTATAACATCTTTTTGGATTTCTAGACAAGGAGTAGCAACACCAGAGGCATATGCCAGTTCCCTATCTTTTTCCGATACGGTAGATATCACCTCTATTTTCCCCTTTTTGTTGTAATGCATAGCAAGGCTCTTTTCATCTGTACTCATTTCTTCTCTCCTCTTCTTCTCCATTAAATCGTTATTGACATCTTCCAAAATTTGATATATTTTTTAATTATATAGAGATTTCAATTATTTTATTATTTTCATGGTGATATTATGTCCGAAAAACTAATAGCTAAAAATCAATCTATTATATTCGGTATGACATAATAAGAATCTACGGGGTATGTACCGCAGATTTTTTATTATATACATAAGCCGTCTTACAAATTATTATTAGAAAGGAGAAATACCATGCCAGAATTACGCTTAGTAGGTCCCAGATATAAGAATCCAATATCTGATGCCGAACTTAACCGAAGACTTGCAGCTGTTCAGCAAGCTATGAAAGAAGAAGATATTGATTGCTGTATAGCTCAAAGCTACAGCGGTATTTTTAACAGCAGTATCCGCTATATGATTGATATCCTTCCTCACGACTATACTACAACACTGCTTATCCCCGTCGAAGGCAAAATGATATTAGTCAATCACGGTCCTGATAATGATGATGCATCTATACCGCCGACAATTAGAAATGTCGAAAGGATGTTTACAAAACCTTACTGTCAACCTTTCGGATGTACAGACTATCTTGCTGCAGAAACAGTATTTAATGAAATTAAAGCTAGAGGATTCAAAAAAATCGGCCTTATCTTCAAACAATTAATCAGTTACGATTTCGGTGAATACCTGACATCATCACTTCCTGACGTGGAATTTGTAGATTTTTCAAGACAATTTTCAGAAATAAAAGCTGTTAAAAGTGAAGAAGAGCTAGAACTGGCAGATCGCTGTGTACGCGCACATGAACAACTGACAGAAATGGTACCTTCTCTAATACGCCCCGGACGAATGGAATATGAGATTCTGGCTGACATAGAACACCGTTCTAGATATATCGGTTGTGATGTCATAGGAAATATTGCTGTCGGTTCAGCTCCTTCAGGGCAACCCGCTCCCTTCTTCCAAAATGTTACTGCTAACCGCCGCTTAGAACCAGGCGATACTATAACGGTCATGATAGAGGTAGCAGGGCCAGGAGGTATTTATGGCGAACTTGCCAGATCATATACTTTAGGTAAACCCAGCCAAAGCCTTATAGACACCTTCGAAATTTCAAAAGAGGCACAGCATGTCTTAGCAGATGCTATGAAGCCAGGGGTTACAGGTAAAGAGTTAGATAAAATCTACAATGATTTTGTAGCTCAATATGGAATAGCTAAAAACTCTCGCTTTGTCGGGCATGGCCAAGGATACGATATGATGGAGGCTCCAACTATCTGTCCTACTGAAGATTTAGAGATTAAAGAAAATATGTTTTTTGCTATTCATCCCGAATTTGTCAAAGACGGAAATTTCGTAATCTGCTGTGATAACTTTGTAGTAAAGAAAAATGGTGCTGTAAGGACAACCAGAACAAGACAAGAAGTTATCCAAGTTGACTACTAAGCGGATAGCGAGGTGCTATTGTGAAAAAGATAGAATTAAAAGATGCTAAACGGTATTTAGGCCCCGGACATCACGACATGATATCTTTAAAGCTCCATGGAGAAAGTGAGTCTGGCTGCAAAACTTTTTGGACAGCATTATCTCATATCTTACCTGGAGGGGGTCATCCAGCTAGAGCCGGCAATGAAGATCAGGTATATTTCGTTTTGGAAGGAGAAGTTATCTTCAGCACACCAGAGGGCGATATCCATTTAAAAGCATATGATTCTTTTTACGTCGGACCTGGCGAGGAACGCTCCATGAGAAACGATACTAACAAAGTGGCTGTAATGTTTGTAATTAAAGGCGGCACAGATAATAGTATGTTAAAATATTTATAGCACATAAGCTAATTGCAAAAAAATCGTAGGGCCTGGGTTCTACGATTTTTTATTATTAACATTCTTATCTATCACTTGGGTGGACAGCTAGTGTTGAACAAGCTAGAATAATAGTTGCTTGAAATACTTAGATAAGGAGAAAATAATGCTAGAAATAAAAGGAATATATTCCACTGCAATAGTATTTACAGATTATGTTGAAGAAAGTGCAAAAGAACAGATAAGGCAATTATGTGATATGGAGTATACTCAAGGAAGCAGAATCCGAATAATGCCCGATGTTCATGCAGGAATAGGTTGTACAATAGGAACTACTATGACTATTTCCGACAAGGTTGTGCCCAATCTTGTGGGTGTTGATATAGGATGTGGAATGGAAACAGTCCGCATCAAAGAAAAGCATATTGATCTTAATAAACTGGACGATCTAATCTATAAGAGGATACCTGCCGGTAGAAAGATTAGAAATTCCCTTCATGCCTACAATGATAGAATTAATTTGAAACAACTTCGATGTAGAGATAAAGTAAACCTTGATAGAGCAGCAAAAAGTATAGGCACCCTCGGGGGCGGTAATCATTTTATTGAGGTATCAAAGGATGAAGATGAGCATATTTACATAGTTGTCCATTCAGGAAGCCGCCATCTAGGAAAAGAAGTTGCAACCCTATATCAGAATCTGGGTGCTAAGCGTCTTAAGAATATACCAAAACCCTTAGCCTATATCGAAGGTGATGCCTTTAAGGACTATATCCATGATATGAATTTAGTTCAGCAATTTGCCGAACTAAATCGAAAGGCAATGATGGACGAAATAATTAGGGGAATGAAACTAACTATTGATGAACAGTTTACAACTATCCATAACTATATTGATACAGATACAATGATTTTAAGAAAAGGCGCCGTTTCTGCAAAAAAGGGCGAAAAACTATTAATTCCAATTAACATGAGGGATGGTAGCTTGATATGTATAGGAAAGGGGAATAAGGACTGGAACTATTCTGCTCCCCATGGTGCTGGCCGAATTATGAGCAGAAGGGAAGCCCGCAGTTCCTTTACCGTGAATGAATTTAAAAAAGAGATGGAAGGAATATTCACAACTTCGGTTAATAAAAGCACCCTTGATGAGTGCCCTATGGCTTACAAAGATATGAGCGAAATACTGGATAATATAGCCCCTACAGCAGATGTGGTTAAAATTATTAAACCCATTTACAATTTCAAAGCCGCCGAATAAGAAAATGAAGATGCTCTATAAAAGCATAGAGTATCTTCATTTTTATTTACATACCTCACTTATCCAGGCTAGGTAAGGAGGATACCCATCCTCTATGGGTAAAAGAATTATTTCCGGTACCTCATATGAATGATTTTTACATATAGTATTTTTTATCTCTTCAAATAATTCTTTTTTAGTTTTTATTAAAAGCAATATTTCAGAGTCTCTACAAACATCACCTTTCCAGATGTAGTGGCTATCGATCTTTATTGTCTGTATACATGCGGCAAGTTTTTCATCCAGCAAAGCGTCTATAATGGTTTTCGCTTCATCCATACTAGCGCTAGTTGTAATTACTACACTATATTTTCCCACCATCAATATCACCTTTCCAATCAAACAGGGAAGGGACGGATTAACCGTCCCTGTAATATTTTATCCATTCAGAAGTTCTTACTCTGTTACTTTGGTTACAACTCCTGCTCCAACTGTTCTTCCACCTTCTCTGATAGCAAATCTTAATCCTTCTTCTATTGCGATCGGTGTTATCAGCTCAATTTCCATCTGGATGTTATCTCCAGGCATACACATCTCTACACCTTCAGGTAGAGCAATGTTTCCTGTTACGTCAGTTGTTC
>JAAYSU010000006.1 GCA_012523915.1 Clostridiales bacterium | reverse complement strand
ATTCTCCTATTTTTTCAAAGATAAATGCTTTGTCTAATAAATAATAATCTTCTTTATTTTCATTTAAAAGGGAATCATAATAAGATAGTGCTTTATTATAATATTTTTTAGCAACATATCTTGTATATTTAAGTCCCCCTGTTTTTCTTACTGCATCATTAATCTCTTCTCTTGTTAATAATCCCATTTTAGCCTTTTCCTTTAAGCTTTTTAACTCTCTAAAAGCATGAACTAATGGCAGGGTGATAACATTCTGCTCATAGTCAGATTGGACAGGCTTTTTTGCTACATCTTCAGTTGTTTCAAAGTCCATACAATCATCGGTAAGCTGGAATATCATCCCAATGTATCTACCTAGCTTAGCAAACTTTTTATTTACCGATAGGTCCTTCTCACATAAAATATTTCCAGCCAAAAATGATGCTTCAAACAGTGCTGCGGTTTTTCCCGATATAATCTTTAGATAGCGGTATACAGTCAGGTCAAAGTTACCGTTATTAATATGCTGGTTCAATTCTCCCAAGCAAACTTTGCTCATATATTCATATAAGTTTAAATTAATATAATCCTCTTTTAAATACTCTTCTCTATTCTTAACAGAAGCTGCCATTTCAAGAGCCATGCAGAGCAAATAGTCCCCACATATTACAGCTGTCCGTTTCCCATATTTTTTCTGCAGCGACATTTGCCCTCTGCGTGTATCAGCGTTATCGATAATATCGTCGTGCACTAGAGTAGCTAAATGTATAAGCTCTATTGAAGCAGCCAGCTTGCATGCATCATCGTGTATCAGGTCATCTTCATTTAATGCACAAGTTAATAACGAAAACCCGCGAATAAGTTTCCCTGTAGTCTTATTCAAGTAATTAGTATATTCTCTTACAATATGAGGAGAGGTAGATAAGGCCTTACCTACCTCTTCTTTCATAGCCTCGTACGCATCTTCAAAATTTCTAAACATGTTTTGATTCTTCATCTCTTGCTTAGTCATTGTATATATATAACCTTCTAACTAAAGGCAACCCTTTCCACCAATTCTTGAGAGCAGGCATCACATAGTAATCTAATCCAAAGACTCTTCCTCCTGCGATTAACACTGCTATGGCTGCAAATATCATCCAGAATGTGTTAAGGTATTGCCCAGTTGTACTTATAAACATAAGCTGTAGCGCTAATGATGCTCCCGCTGCAGGGAAAGTAAATAGGCCAGCTATCAGTAACAGTCCAATTATTATTTCAGCTAAAAACATAAGTGTCTGCATAAATATTTGCATAGAATCGCTGGAAAGAAAGAATGAGTCCATAAACCAGTTCAATAAAGGTATATCCAGCTTAAATGCAAAATCACCTATTGTAGAATTTGCTAAATCATTGCCACTTACTAATATAGCCTTAAACAATCCGAAAAAGTCCCAATTTATTATGGTTGTTCCCACTGCCTCGACAACATTACCTACCTCTCCCGTCGCGCCAGTTACTGCATCTGTAGCGGCGACTACTCCATCAGCCCCATTTGCTCCACTACTCAATACACTATCATACCATGCATTGGTATCCTTGATGGAGTCGGCGAGGATTGGCTCTGCTGCCCATCCTTTTACATATTTCATTATACCTTCATACACCCAGACTGCTCCTAGCCAAACCCTAAGGGGAACAAGCAAAAAACTAGGTGTCCGATTGGAAAAATGTCCTCCTACAAAACTCCTGCAGTGTCTGATGGTAAAAAATTCGTGTCTTAAATAGCTCCATACCTTATTCCATCCCAAAATCTTAACAAAATATAACATATTTATCATATGTTTTGCAAACATTGCAAGAAAGGATGGAAGATTAAACATCAAATTGGGCAACCCGACTCTGGCTACACCATATCGACCCCCTATACTGACCATAAAGCCATGAAAAGCAGGTTTGTATTCCGCTAATTCTCCTTTACCTGTTATCAAGCTAATAATATTATGTGATGCAGTTGCAGCACTATGTTCTGCATTTTCTACAATCTGTGGTACAGGGTCCTCTTCCCCTTCAGGTATAAACAACATATTATCGCCTATTACGAACACGTCTTCATACTGCAGTGAGCGCAGATATTGATCAACCTTTATCCTACCTCTTCTTGCCGATTCAAGAACTTTTGCAGCTTCTCCTGTAATATCAGCACTTTCTATCCCTGCTCCCCAGATAACCATCGAGGCTTGGTGACGTGTCACCATATCATCTTTTTGAGTTTCAATATAATCCTCTCCGACACCTATTACATAGGTTCCAAACATCATATTTACGCCCATCTTTTTAAGTCGCTTTTCGACCTTGCGGGATAAATCCTCAGGTAGGAGTGTAATTGTACGTTCTAAAACATCTACAATTGTTATATTTACATCGTTACGATCAATTTCAAACTTTTCGCATATTATCGGTAAGTATTCGGCAAGTTCGCCCGCCATCTCAACACCAGTAAATCCGGCGCCAACAATATAAATGGATAGTACTTTTTTTCTTTCCTCTGGATCTGCTATTCGACATGCTTTTCTAAATAAATTGATTAAATTGTGTCTTATTACAATTGCATCATCGTATGACCAAAGTTTAAAAGCATGCTCTTCTGCACCAGGAATGCCGAAAAATGTAGGCTTAGAGCCTGCACTTAACACCAGATAATCATATTCGTAGGTTTCCGCCTTTCCGAATACCAGTTTATTGTCAAAATCAAAAGAAGTTACTGTATCCAATTTGACATCAACTTTTCTTCCAGCAAAAACTTTCTTAAGGCTTACTCTTATACTATCTTCGTCAACCCGGTTTGCAGCAACTTCATGTAGCTCCGTCAGCATTGCATGATAAGGATTCTTATCAATAATGGTTATATTGACTTCGTCATTCTTCTTAAATTTTTTTGCTATTTTTTTGGCAGTCAGGATACCAGCATACCCTGCTCCTACAATAACTACTTTTTTCATGCCTTCCTCCAACTAATATTCATCTTTGATACTTTTTTGTCAGCGATATTATCTCTAAATTACCCTATTTTTTTAAGCTTAATCATCATATATATATTTGCCCATTTAAACAGTTTGTAATTATCCTATTTCAATTCTTGGTAGCTATCAATACTTACTATCGGCAGACTTTTTAACAAATTAAATTCTTTACGAATATTATAGTGTACTATAACTTAATTTGAATGAGGTAATTCTTATGTTTTACGAGAATTTTGGATATATATTTTCTTTTATAATAATGCTCATCTTCCTTTTTCTCTTTATATTATTTAAAAGAAAGAGAAGGGGCCAAGTAGAAGTTAGTTTAAATAAAATGATTGAGTCTTCAGGATACGCTTATGATCCTTCACAGGATATTTTCTATTCAAGAATAGACGCCTGGCAAAGAAATTTCGGATACTGCCAGCTCTATGACGAAGTCGCACCATCTTTAAGTTTAATCTTCGACTGTGAACCTATTGAGTTCGAGTATGGAAATAAGCGATGGATGATCGAATTATGGAAAGGTCAATATGGAATGACTACCGGCTGTGAAATTGGTGTGTATAATACCGATCGGCCGGATCTGAATATTCCCGGCATTTTTAACGGGACCTTCTATGATTGTGCAGACGACGAAGATCATCTGTATCTAACCTTTGTATTGAGAAAGAATCAAGAATTTCTATTTAAACGAAATGACAAGCATTGGTGGTTGACTGGTTTTATCCTGGGTGAGTTTTCTGAACCCTGCGAACTGACAATGGAGGCAGCAATCACACTTAAAGACAAATTAATGCTCGATGCATTTGTAGATGCACTAATGCAAAAAGGATATAGCTACCGCAATATGAGGGTTGTTCATACAACTGTCTGGATACTATTCGATAGGCCCTATTCAAAACAACCCTATATGCGTTTGCAAGGCACAGACAGAATCTATCAAAACAACAATAGGATGCTATGTGAGACTTTTAAAGAGTTAACTAAAGACTACGCTACCGCTCCCGAGAAAATCAGAGTTCTTAAAGAAAAATCGCCTAAGCTGTTCGATATGGTTGTAAATATGGGTAGACCTATTCATCTGTATAAGGATTTTGATCAAATTAAAAGGTTTTTCAGGTAAGTCGGTGAGATTTATATGAATGCTCATAAACGGATTAGTAAAGTATATGAATCTGCCACTCTTATACCTTTTAATGACAACAGCAGGATAGTAATAATGAGTGACTGCCACAGGGGTGATGGGAGTTACGCAGACAATTTTGCTAAAAATCAAAATCTTTTCTTCGCAGCATTGAATCAGTACTACTATAATAAATACACCTATATCGAACTTGGCGACGGTGATGAACTTTGGGAGAACAGAAAGCTCTCAGATATTGTGGATGTATATAGCAATATTTACTGGTTGTTGTCCAAATTTTATCAGGATGACAGGCTTTATATGATGTTTGGAAACCATGATATCATCAAAGGAAAGAAGGAGTGCATCAAGAAGAGTTATTATAATTGCCACGACGTCCGTGGGAAGAAGTTCATTCCTCTCTTCCCCAATATAGAAATATACGAAGGATTAATACTTTGCCATACTAAAACTGGGAATAAGATATTCTTAGTTCATGGCCATCAAGCCGATTTTCTTAATCATAGACTATGGAAGCTTAGCTGCTTCCTCGTCCGCTATATTTGGAAGCCATTAGAATTGATAGGAATTAATGATCCTACCAGTGCAGCTAAAAATTACAAGCGCAAGAAAAGAATTGAGAAAGTTTTAATTGAATGGGTAAAGGAAAATAATCAAATGCTTATAGCAGGCCACACCCACAGGCCAGTTCTACCTGATTATGATGAGCCACCATACTTCAATGACGGAAGCTGTGTACACCCACGCTGTATTACAGCTATTGAAATTGTAGACGGAAATATCTTACTTGTAAAATGGTGCTATATGACCAAATTCGACGGTACACTTTATGTAGGTAGAGAAGTGCTTGTAGGACCTAAAAAACTAAAAGAATATTTCAAAAATACTAATAATGAACCCTTAGTAAATAAAACTTAATGCCCTTGTTACTCCAGCCAAGATCCCAAGGCACTCTATAACGGTCGGTATTATGACAATTGACCAGGGAATAACCTCTTGAATCTGCTCCAGTTACTATTGCAGAATGAGCGACCTTGCCCTTTTTCACATAAAAAACAAGGTCGCCCGGTAATAGTTTGTAAGAAACTTCTAGAACCTGATCGTAGGTCCCGTAAGCCAGAAGGGAAGCTCTCCCGCTATTCAGCATATAGTCCTTTAAACCCTGAGCTTTCAACCAGGCCCTACTCCCGTCCTTTCCATAGGTCCAGCTAGAATTTTTTTGAAACTTACCACCTTCATAAAGAGCTTGTGAAACAAAGTTGGCACAATCACCACCTAGGGAATTATAATTCTTGTATTTTTTATTATAACTGAAATCATTTTCACGGCTGCCTGCTGCTCCACAATATTTGTCCGCATACGCTACCACACCGATCCTTTTTTGATTTAGATCGCTAAAATCCCTTTTTTCATTGGAGAGAATTACATCTTTATGCTCCTCAATATTTAGGTTTTCAAGATCAAGCGAGTCAGCAAATGGATCATTATACCATTCTCTTGTAATAATCCAATATTCATCATTATTTTCAAATCTAATATCGTGGTAAGTACCTATTCTCATAATGTTTTCTTCTTCTGGCCTATCTAGGTACACATACTTATATTCTGTCGATGCAAGCAGATTAACTGTTGCTACTTGATCGTTTTTTTTAAACCAATTTATTTTAATATCTGACTTGATATCCTTAAATTCAACTCCTTGTTTTGCAGACCAATTCTGTATGTATTTGACTCTTTTTTCTTCATGTAAATAAGCCCATAAACCATTTCTTAGATTAGTATTATATAATTCTTTAATTGTATTTGCATCCCCTTTGCACATTGCCTGGTTACGTACAGTAAATATGTTGAATACAAGAGTCGATATTTCATCCTCATCTAAATCCTTGCTAATTGAAGTGTATACTGTCTGAGATTGGTTTAAAAAAAAGCAAAAAAATATAATAATAATTAATAAAATTGTTTTATATATTTTATTCATACTTCACCCGCAATCACAATAGACTTACAGAATAATATGCAAAGTTTCAGCGATTATTCGTAACAGGGGTAAAAAGTACCGCAAGCTATCTGTCCTCCGGAATCCCCGCCTGGCTGTGATCTGTAGTCATCTGGCCACTGATGGATTACCATAGAACGGCCTAGGACCTCTGCAGGTACAAATCTATCCGTATACACTATCATAATAGCATGACCATAATAGGCCATCAGTACTGGTAAATCGCCGGCATGATAGGGATGGGGTTGATTCTGAGGCGAATAATGACCCCCTACATATGGAAAACCCGTATAGCCCCCAGCATCTCCTTCTATGCAAGGCCCGTATTGATGTATATGGAAACCATAGAATCCAGAAAAAGGTATACCTTCTATGTCAGCAAACACTAGAGTTCCTTCTAAGAATGGATAGAGCCATACCTCACCTCTTAAACCTTCTATT
>JAAYSU010000005.1 GCA_012523915.1 Clostridiales bacterium | reverse complement strand
TTCGCTTCCTGTTCCACAAGTCGTAGGAACAGCAATAAGTTCTTTTTTCTTTACAGGAGCAACTTCACCTGTAAATAGATCAACTGATTTTTCAGGAACATCAAGGGCAAGGATCTTGCAAATATCTACTATTGTTCCACCACCGAATGCAATAATACGATCGAAGGAATATTTCTTCATTTCTTCGACAATTGCATCGATCATTTCGTCAGATGGCTCTCCCTGGCCAAACTTCTCTTGGTAAATAACATTGGTTTCAATGCCAAGAGGTTTAATATAAGGGGTGTAAAGCCATTCATTAGTTACAACTAAATCATTTTTTCCAATTTTGAATTCATCGTTAAATTCTTTAAATGTATCAAAGTAATATACCTTTGGTACTAATCTTAAAGCTAGCATTTCGAACCTCCTTAGTATTTTTCTTTAAATCTTCTATAGAATTCCTCTGCTAATTCATCTCTAAAGTCGGGATGTGCGATATTAATGAGATTTCTGGCTCTCTCTCTCAAAGATTTCCCTTTCATCTCTGCAATACCATACTCGGTAACAATGTAATCGACATCGTTTCTTGATGTGGTGATAGGAGCCCCTTGCTCAACAAATGCTACTATTTTAGATATTTTAGTGCCATCTCTCTTAACAGCAATAGAAGGCATTGCAATAATTGATTTTCCACCATCTGACATTGCTGCGCCTCTAACGAAGTCAACCTGTCCACCTACACCTGAAAATTGTCTTAGTCCCATAGCTTCTGCTACAACTTGTCCATGTAGGTCCACTTCAATTGCTGAGTTTATTGAAACCAACTTATGCTGCTTCATTATTATTGCAGGATGGTTTGTATAATCAACTGTTCTTACTTCAACTACGGGATTGTTGTGAACGAAATCATAGAGTTTTCTAGTTCCCATCAGGAATGTTACGGTCATCTTACCTTTATCGAAATTCTTGCAATTTCCTGTAATAACACCCTTTTCATAAAGTGCAAGAGTACCATCTGAAATCATTTCTGAGTGGATTCCCAGATCCTTTTTATCATCTAGGAATAACATAACAGCGTCAGGTATACCACCTATACCTAACTGCAAGGTTGAACCGTCTTCAATAAGAGATGCGCAGTAACTTCCGATCTTTTCCTCGATTTCAGTTATCTTTGGCGGTGTGATTTCGAAAAGAGGAGTTGATGCTTCTACTATGAAATCAAAGTCATCGACGTGAACTTTATCGCCATATGTGTTTGGCATCTGATCATTTACTTGGACAATAACAGTTTTAGCAGTTTTAATAGCCTGGTAAGTATAATCAACTGAAGTACCCAGACTACAGTTGCCATTTTCATCAGGAGGTGCTACCTGTGCTAACACTACATCACACTTAAGCTTACCCTCTCTAATCAATTTGGGAACCTCATGGAAAAACGCGGGTGTGAAATCTCCCCTACCTTCTTCCATAGCTTTTCTTACATTTCCGCTTGCAAAAAGTGGAATTACTCTGAAGTGTTTTTCCATTCCTGGAGCAGCATAGGCACCGCTTCCTAAACTAACCATATGTTTTATTTCTACATTTTCGTAATTTTCTGCATTAGCTACCATTGCGTCAACTAGTACAGGGGGTTCCCCTACACAGTGCGCCAAGAATACTGTGTCACCACTTTTAATGTTCTTTACAGCTTCATCCGCTGTGCAAAGCTTTCGCTTATAGTCTTCTTTCCAGCTCAAAATTCCTACCTCCTTAAGAATCAAAATGTCTGATAATACTTCTTTAATTTGATTTCAAAAGTATGCCTTCAAGCTCTTCGATCACCTTATCTATGTGGTCTTCAGACCACATTTTTATACTGCCGAGTTTTGAATTGAATTGACTAAAAGATGCACAATTATTAGTGCAACCTCCAATTACCAACAATATATCGTAATCAACATCTTCCTTTGCATACGAGAATTCAATCCTGTCTTTAAAATAGTCCTTTATTTTCTCTAATGCTCTGCCCCTATCATATCTAGGATTGCATCCGCCACAGAACCTAACTCCACACTTCAACTTCAAGTCAAATCTCTCCGTTATTATTTTCATTAAGGGACGGTTCCGTTAGGAACCGTCCTCCTAATCTATTCATATTTTTGATTTTCTTAGTTCTTCTTGATGCCTGCTATAACTTTAGCTAATTCCTTCTTAGCTTCAATGTTACCCTGTCTAGCTATCATAATTCTCTGAGCCTGTGGTGATCCTGCACCGTGCATTGACTCAGTTCTATATCCAACAGCTGCTGTTCCTAGAGCAAGGTTTTCAATCAGACGAAGAACTCTCATTCTTTCTTCTGTTGTTGCCGCTGGTGATCCTACCAGATACTTGTTGCAGATCTCTCCGATAGTTTCGCCGTTTTTACCAACTTTTAAGTCAGATCTGAAATCTTGTTCTGATGGCATAGTTACCATTAGACCACCTGCGATGTCTTCTGCCAATCTCACGATTTCATATGGGAATCTTGTAACATTCTGCTTACAAACGTTTGCTAATAGCATGTCAATCTGATAGTTTCCTGCTTCAGTAGGATACCCTTCTGATGAGCAAGCTATACCACAGCAATATAGGGTTTCGTTAAGGTGTGTCATTTCGATTAACTTATCCTTAATATGGGAAGCTTTGTTTACACCATTGTAGTCAGCTGCTAAAGCTGCTGCTCCGATAAGTACGTCGCCTACACCAACTTTACATCCACCATAGCTTTGTCTATGATAGCCTGCAAATCTTTCTACTAAGACGCCAGCAAAGTCATATTCTTCACACATGAAGACTCTTTCGTTTGGTACAAATACGTCGTCAAATACTACTAAAGCTTCCTGTCCGCCAAATTTCTTGTTACCTAAGTCAATGTCTGCGCCTTCTTCAAGCTTTCTTGTATCACATGACTGTCTGCCATAGATCATGAATAGGCCTTCTGCGTCTGAGGGTACTGCGAATGATACTGCATAAGCCTTATCTTCTTCTCTTAATGCGATAGTAGGCATTATCAGATGCTCGTGTGAGTTAATTGAACCAGTCTGGTGAGCCTTAGCTCCTCTTACGACAATACCGTCTTCTCTTTTCTCAACAACATGGAGATAAAGATCCTTGTCTTCCTGAGCACTTGGTGCTTTAGATCTGTCACCTTTAGGGTCAGTCATTGCTCCGTCAACAGTGAGGTCTTCTTCCTGTACATATTTTAGATAATCAACAAATCTCTTATGGTAATCTGTTCCATACTTCTTATCTATATCATATGTAGTTGAATACACTGCATTAAAAGCGTCCATACCTACACATCTCTGGAAGCAAGAACCGGTTTTTTGTCCTAGTAATCTTTGCATCTTTACCTTTTTAACTAAATCCTCAGTACTCTGATGCAAGTGTGAGAAACGGTTTACCTTTTCCCCTGTAAGGTTAGATTTTGCAGTCATCAAGTCCTCATACTGTGGATCGTGTGCCAGCTCATATGTCATTGCTACTGAATTAATGGAAGGACGAATTATTGGATGGTCCACCCAGTTCTCAACCTTCTCTCCAAACATATAAACTCTTGTTTTTAGTTTCCTTAAACTTTCAATATACTGTTCGCCTGTCATCAACATTCCAAAAACACTCCTTTTCTTTTTCTAATAATTATGTGAAATATTTTTTTAACATTTAGTAATAATTAATGCAAAACTTATGCCAATGCTGGCACACTCATTGGGTCTTATCTTTTTTGCTTAAGATTTTTCTTGCCATGTCTAATAATTCTTCGCTGACCGATGTATCAAGAATAACATCTTTTATCTCAGGTATCTCTTCCTGAAGAACTGATTTAACTATATCTTCTAAAGTAAGTTGGGCTGAAGGACATGAGCTACAAGCCCCTGTTAACCTTACTTTCACAATATTATCCTCAACTCCAGCAAGTTCAGCTCCGCCAAAATGAGATGCAAGAATTGGATTAACCTTTTCTGTTAGCACCTTGCGAATTCTGTCTTCCATATTCATTTCCTC
Organism: Clostridiales bacterium; assembly: GCA_012523915.1. Classification (GTDB taxonomy): domain Bacteria; phylum Bacillota; class Clostridia; order Peptostreptococcales; family Anaerovoracaceae; genus JAAYHT01. The sequence goes on along the minus strand of JAAYSU010000005.1, from coordinate 11,621 downwards.
CTATATATAGTATAGTTTGTATTATGAATATTTTCAAGGATAAATAAGCGTTTTGTTGTACAAAACAAAGAATATATGTGATATAATGTCACATTACGACACATGATTGGCACGCCAGAAATAATCTGGTAAAAATAATGGTAAATCAAAACATTTTTTTTACTAGAAAATGTATAAAATATATGATAATATGAGGGATTAATATATATACAATACCGGAGGATGTAATTATGAAAGATTATAGAATTGATACTAAATGCGTACAAGGATCTTATAATCCAAAAAATGGCGAAGCTAGAGTGGCTCCTATAGTTCAAAGCACCACCTTTTCATTCGATGATCCCGATCAGGTAGCTGACATATTTGATTTAAAACGCAGTGATGCTTTTTATACACGATTAGGAAACCCTACCACCACACATTTAGAAGGAAAAATGGCACTATTAGAAGGAGGGGTAGGAGCTTTGGCATTATCCTCAGGGCAAAGTGCCAGTTTTTTCGCAATTATCAATATTTGTAACGCTGGAGATCATGTAATATGCTCTTCTTCAATATATGGCGGTACATTTAATCTATACGACGTATCCCTAAGAAAACTCGGTATCGATTTTACTTTTGTTAATCCTGACGCAAGCCTAGAAGAGATAAAAGCTTGCGCAAGGGACAACACAAAGGCAATCTTTGCAGAGACTTTGTCAAATCCTAACCTGGTTGTTCTTGATTTTGAGAAATTTGCCAAAGTTGCAAATGAACTTGATATACCTTTCATTGTCGACAATACCCTGTCAACACCATACCTATGCCGGCCGATAGAGCACGGTGCAAACATAGTAATACACTCCACTACCAAATATGCTGATGGACATGCAACGAGCCTGGGAGGAATAATAATTGATGGTGGAAACTTTAATTGGGATAATGGAAAATTCCCCGGCCTTACAGAACCGGATGAGAGTTACCATGGACTCAGATATGTAGAAACATTTGGGTCTGCTGCGTACATCGTTAAGGCACGAGCTCATCTTTTGAGGGACTATGGTTGTACACCCAGTCCGTTTAATTCGTACATTACCAATTTAGGTTTAGAAACACTGCACCTTAGAATGGAACGCCATAGCTACAATGCACTAAAACTAGCTGAGTTCCTTGAAGGCCATCCTAAAGTTGATTGGGTAAAATATCCGGGATTAAAGTCCAGTCCTTATTACAATCTCGCTCAAAAATACCTACCTAAAGGTCAAAGCGGCATTCTATCCTTTGGTATTAAAGGCGGTGCAGAAACTGGCAAAGAGCTTGTAAAGCATCTACATCTTGTTCACCTGGTTGTACATTTAGGAGATATACGAACAAGTATACTTCATCCTGCAAGCACAACCCATCGTCAACTTTCCGAGGCTCAGCAGATCGAATCTGGTATTCTGCCAGAAATGGTAAGAGTGTCAGTTGGAATTGAAGATATTGACGATATTATAAAAGATTTTGACAAAGCCTTAAATGCAGTGTAATATATTTGTTGTATTTTAAAATTAATAATAAGCTAGGGGAGCTAAGGCTGAGAGTGCTGTGCTTTGTACAGCTAACCCTCATTACCTGATCCGGATAATACCGGCGTAGGGAAAGCAATCTATCAAAACTCCCCTCCTATTTAATTCAAAGGAGGTTTTTTTATGTCAGCAGAACAAATACAAGGATTTTTTGAATCTCAGGCAGGACAAATTTCAACCGTTATTGTTATAGTTATTTTGTTTGCTTTAATTTTATTTTCAAACAAAAAAAAGAAAACTGATACAAAAGCTCTGGTGATATCAGCAATTTTTGTCGCCCTATATATAGTTCTCAATCAAATTACTATCTTTAGGCTTCCCCAGGGAGGATCAATTACAGCATTCAGCATGCTAGCTATAACTTCATGCGCTTATCTATTAGGAGCCCGCAGGGCTGTAATGGCAGGTATGTGCGCAGGGCTTTTTGAACTAATATTTAACCCCTATGTAATACATCCACTTCAACTGCTATTGGATTATCCATTAGCAGTAGGTGCTTTAGGATTTGCAGGCTTGCTTGCAAATAGGCGTGCAGGCCTTCAGTTTGGATACTTAGTAGGGATATTCGCAAGATTTATATGCGTATTTTTATCAGGAGTGGTATTCTTTGGTGAATATGCCCCAGAGGGTTTTAACGCATTTACCTGGTCACTTTATTACAACCTAATTTATATCGGGTCTGAAGGTATCCTTACATTTATAATTCTATTTCTTCCACCAATTCGCAAGTCATTTACCAGACTTAAATCCCAGATTAAATAATAATAGCCAGCGCCCGAAAGCACTGGCCATCTATATAACAAATAGCCACAATCTGTGGCTATTTGATTATATATCTAAGCTTTTTTAATTCTTACTGCTGAAACCTTATACTCCGGAATTTTTGAAAATGGATCCAGTTCATGGTTAGTCAAGTTGTTAGCGGGTCCATTGACAAAATGGAATGGCATAAACACTACACCTTCTTTTATACTATCCGTTACCATAGCCTCAATAGTTGTAGTTCCGCGCCTCGATTCAACTATAACCATATCTTTATCACAAATTCCAAGTTTTTCAGCATCATTAGGATGAATCTCAATGAATGATTTTCCACTTAGTTGATTTATTCCTTCACTCTTTCCAGTCATGCTACTGCCTTGATAGTGATATAACACACGGCCTGTAGTCAGAAGCAATGGATATTCATCATCTGGTAATTCAGCAGGAGGTGCATAATCTGTAGGTATTAACAGTGCCTTATCACCTCTTGCAAATTTGTCAGTGTGAAGAATCGGAGTACCCGTATGATCTTCTGCGGGGCAAGGCCATTGCAATGAACCAAGCTCTTCCAACCTCTTATAGGTAATACCAGCATAAGAGGGAGTGAGTTTTCTCATTTCTTCAAATATATCTTCTGCTGACTCATAATTATTGTTGTATCCAAAACGTCTCATCAGACCATCGATTATTTCCCAATCAGCTTTTGCTTCACCAGGAGGATCGATAGCTTTACGGACCCTTTGAACTCGGCGTTCTGTATTTGTAAATGTTCCATCCTTTTCTGCATAACTTGCAGCAGGGAGAACCACATCAGCTAATTCTGCTGTATCTGTCAGGAAGATATCTTGTACAATCAGGAATTCTAAATCCTTTAATTGCTTCTCAACATCTCCTAGATGTGGATATGTCAGCATTGGATCCTGTCCCATGATATACAAGCACTTGATTCTATTATCGATCTCTGTTAGAGCTACTCCAGGAGTAGTTGGTAATTCAACTCCCCAAGCTTCACTGAATTTCTTCACTGCATCAGGATCCTCTACCTTCTGGTAACCCGTATAGTCTCCAGGTAGCACGCCCATGTCACAAGCGCCTTGTACGTTGTTTTGTCCACGCAGTGGGTTAATTCCAGAACCATATTTTCCAACCTTGCCGCATAAAAGTGCTAAACTGGATAGGTTTAGAACGTTATTTGTTCCATCAGTAAACTGAGTAATTCCCATTGCGTAATAAATAGGAGAGTTCTTTGCTTCTGCATACATTCTTGCTGCTTTGCGTATATCTTCTGCATCAACTCCACAAATTTCAGCAGCCTTCTCTGGTGTATATTCTTTAACTTTGGCTTTTAACTCTTCAAAGCCTTCAGTCCTATTTCTCACATACTCTTCATCATATAGCCCTTCTTCAATTATTACATTCATCATGCTGTTGATGAGAGCGATATTTGTTCCAGGTGTTATCTGTAAAAATATGTCCGCATCCTCTGCTAAAGGAATCTTCCTAGGATCTATCACTATCAATTTTGTACCTTTACGTACTGCTTTGCCAATCCTTATTCCTAACACCGGATGTGCTTCAGTAGTATTGGAACCAACAACTAAGATAGCATCTGCATCATTAGCCTCACTGATAGAATTCGTCATTGCTGCAGAGCCTAATACCTTCCCTAAGCCTGTTACACTGCTGCTATGACAAAGTCGTGCGCAATTGTCAACATTATTAGTTCCAAAAACAGTACGAACAAATTTCTGGAACAGATAGTTCTCTTCGTTGGTAACGCGGGAACCTGATGTACCTGCAAATGCATCTGGCCCATATTTATCTTTGATCTCGGCAACCTTTGATGCTATCAGGTCTAAGGCTTCATCCCATGTGGCTTCAACTAATTTGCCATTTTTACGAATAAGTGGGGTTTTAAGCCTATCAGGATGATTGATAAAATCATATGCAAATTTACCCTTTACGCATAATATCCCATTATTTGAAGGACCAAATGCGGGTTGAACTCCTACAACTACATTTCCTCTTGTATGTAGCTCAAGCTGGCAGCCTACACTACAGTATGGGCAGGTTGTCAAGGTTCTTTCGGTTTCAACAGGAACCGGTTTACGCTGTGTTACTTTTGGTAACAATGCACCCGTAGGGCATACGCTTACGCAGTTTCCGCAAGAGATACAGCCAGATTCTGCTAGAGGTTCTGTCAATGCAGGTTCAACAACCGTATCGAAGCCTCTATTAACCAGCCCTAGGGCTTCAACTCCTATTACTTCGCTGCACATGCGTACACAAAGACCGCAGAGAATACATTTGTTGGGATCCCTCATAATATATGGGTGGTCATCATCAAAATCTATTTTATTGATATCTCCTGACAACCTATCAGGCGCAACATCGTATTCATTTGCGTAGTCAATCAGCTTACATTCAAAGAATTTTCCGCAACCGCATTCCAGACATCTGTTAGCATCTTCAACAGCCTTCTCAACAGAAAATCCTGCTACAATCTCGTCAAAATTATCCTTTCTCTCCTCAGGAGACAGCATATCCATCTTAGGTCTACATTGTCTCTCTCTATCTTCAAAGGTTTTTTCTGTAATATCATCTCTAGTTACAACATAAGGCTTTTTGTATCTAACCTTCTTACCATTTAGGTATGCATCAACTATATCTGTTAGTTTGGTTGCATCAGCAATCGCTTCTACTGCAATAGATATCTTATCATTACCACAGTCACCGCCTGCAAATACACCCTCAATGCTGGTCATGAAGGTATCTACATCATATGCAATACCTTTCTTTCTGGTTAGATCTAGGCCTTCGAAAGCTAAACTGTCAACAGCTTGCCCGATGGCAAGAATTACATTATCAACGTCTAAGATTTCAGTCTTTCCTTCAACTGGTCTAGGGGCTCTTCTTCCGCTTTCATCAGGTTCACCCAGTTCCATAATCTGTAGTTCGATCTGTTTTACTTTACCTTGTTCATCCTTGATATAGCGTATTGGATTAGTTAGGTTTTTAAAGATTACGCCTTCTTCTTCAGCCTCAACTGTCTCAATCCTGTCAGCAGGCATCTCATCTTTTGTACGTCTATATATATTGTATACTTTTTTAGCACCTAATCTAACAGCAGTACGACAGGCGTCCATAGCAGTATTTCCTCCGCCTACGATGGCTACGGAATCACCAAGCTCAACTTTTTCCTTTTTAACTACCTTGCGTAGGAAATCTATTCCGCCCATTATTCCTTCTGCATCCTCGCCAGGGCATCCTACTCCAGTCGATAACCATGCTCCTATACCGACAATTACCGCATCAAAATCCTTTCTTATATCTTCAAAGGAAATATCTTTTCCAATTTTGGTATTCGGTTTTAATACGACACCCATCTTCTCAATCTGGACGACCTCTTCATCTATTATTTCTCCAGGTAGTCTATATTCTGGAATACCATAGCGAAGCATGCCACCAAACTTAGGCATGGCTTCAAAGATCGTTATGCTATGCCCTTTCTGACGCAAGAAATAAGCTGCGGATAATCCAAAGGGTCCTCCACCAATTACAGCAATCTTTTTACCAGTCTCAGGCGCTACATCCGGAATAAAGGGATTGTCTCTTTCCATATCTGCAGCAAAACGTTTTAACCATGCGATAGTAATAGGTTCATCGATAAGCTGTCTTCTACAGTTATCTTCACATGGATGTGGACAAACCCTTCCTATCGATCCTGGTAGAGGAATCTTCTCTTTAATTAATTTTGCAGCTTCATCGAACTGTCCGTTAGCAATTAAGCCCACATAACCTTGACAGTCGGTATTTGCTGGACAATTCAATGTACATGGTGGTCTACAGTCTCCTACGTGATCTGACAGCAATAGCTCAAGATTAGTCTTTCTAGATTCAAAAATTCTTTCGCTATTAGTTATAACCACCATATCTGGTGCAATTTCTGTGGCGCATGATTTTAGGAGTTTAGGATTGCCTTCAACCTCAACTACACAAATACCACATGCACCATATATTTCAATCCTTTCATCATGGCAGAAAGTAGGAATATATATATCATTTTCTTTAGCAACATCAAGGATTGTCTGACCGCGACGGCCGTAGCATTCCTTTCCGTTGATAGTAATTTTCAACTTATCCATCTATTTCACCTCTCTCTTATTCAATGTTTACCGCATTAAATCTGCAAACTTCATGGCATTTTCCGCACTTTATACACAGGTTTTGATCAATTACATGAGGCTCTTTTACCTTACCTGTAATAGCATTAGTCGGGCATTTGCGAGCACATAATGTACATCCAGTGCAAGCATCAGCCGTAATGGTGAATGTCAACAAAGGTTTACAGGATTTGGCTGTACACTTCTTGTTGTATATATGATCTTCATACTCATTTCTGAAATATCTTATAGTAGTAAGCACAGGGTTTGGTGCAGTCTGACCAAGCCCGCACATGGATCCATCCTTTACCTTTGAAGCTAACTCTTCTAAGAGTTCAATATCTCCATCCTTACCTTCGCCGTTGGTGATTCTCTCTAAAACTTCGAGCATCCTTTTAGTTCCAATACGGCAGTAGGTACATTTACCACATGATTCTTTTCTGGTGAAATCAAGGAAATATCTTGCCATATCCACCATGCAGGTGGTTTCGTCCATTACTATCATACCGCCGGAGCCAACAATCGCTCCAGTCTTATTAATTGATTCATAATCTACTGTTGTATCTGCAAGTTCCGCTGGTATACATCCACCGGAAGGACCACCCATTTGTACGGCTTTGAAAGCTTTATCATCCTTTATTCCTCCGGCAATATCAAATATTACATCTTTAATAGGTAATCCCATAGGTACTTCAACTAGCCCGCCTTTTTTTACCTTTCCTGCCAAAGCAAATACTTTTGTACCCTTACTTTTTTCTGTTCCCATTGAAGCGAATGCCTCTCCACCGTTAGCTATGATCCAAGGAACATTAGCGAAGGTTTCTACATTGTTAATATTGGTGGGTTTTTGCCAATAACCTTTCTGTGCAGGGAAAGGAGGCTTTAATCTTGGCATACCTCTCTCCCCTTCTATAGACGCAATTAATGCAGTTTCTTCGCCGCATACAAAGGCGCCAGCCCCTGCTTTGATGCGAAGATGGAAGCTGTAGTCTGTTCCCAATATGTTTTTACCTAAAAATCCTTTTTCTGTGGCTTGTTCCATTGCCTTTTCAAGCCTTGCTATAGCAAGTGGATATTCAGCACGAACATAAATTACGCCTTCGCTAGCCCCTATTGCATAACCACCAATGATCATACCTTCAATCAGAGCATGGGGATCACCCTCCAAGATGCTTCTATCCATAAATGCACCTGGGTCTCCTTCGTCAGCATTGCAGCACATATATTTTTGATCGGCTTCATTCTCCTTAGCTGCATTCCATTTAAACCATGTAGGGAAGCCTGCGCCACCCCTTCCTCTTAGACCTGAGCTCTTTAATTCTTCAATAATTTCATCTTGTGTCATCGAGGTTAGTGCTTTCTTTGTCGCCTCATAGCCACCTATTGCTATGTATTCATCTATATTTTCAGGGTTAATTACTCCACAGTTTCTAAGAACAATTTTCTTCTGCTTTCCTAAAAAAGCTTGATCCTTTTCAGGAATTGCATATTCCTTAACCAGTTCCCCTCCAAGCAGATGTTTTTCAACAATCTCAGCCACAGATTCAGGCTGAATCTTAACATATCTAACTTCTAAGTTATTCTCATCGTCATATATATCTACAATCGGCTCTAGGAAACATGAACCTATACAACCAGTTTTTTGTACTGATATATTTTCAATATTTTTTTCTTTAAGCTGCTTTTCAAATTCTTCCGCTGTTTTTTTAGCACCTGTAGCTATTCCACAGCTACCTTGTCCAACAACAATCCTCATAATTCATTACACCTCCTGTACTCTTTTTCTAATCTCACGGAGGGTTTTCTTCACCGTGTCTTTGGTCAGATTCCCGTAAGTTTCTTCTCCCTCATCACCCATAACCATCATTACGGGTGCCAAGCTGCAACATCCTAAACAAGCAACATTATTAAGTGTGAAGATACCATCTTCCGTAGTCTCACCATCTCCGATAGATAATTCTTCGGTAATAGCTTCTTCAATAGCATCAGCCCCATTTACATGACAGGCAGTGCCTTTACAAAGCATAATTAAATACTTCCCAATAGGGGCAAGACGGAATTGTGTATAGAAAGTAGCTACTCCATATATTTTTGCAGGTTTAATTCCTGTTTTTTGGGCAATATATTTAATAGCATCTATAGATAAATATCCGTATATGTCTTGAGTTTTCTGCAATACTGTTATTAAGCTGCCAGGTACTTTAGCATACTTCTCCAAAACAGGAGCAAGTTCAGAAAAGTCAGGACAACTGCAATCGCAATTAAGACTGCTATTTTTGCAAACCATATCTCTCTCCTCCTAAGTAATATTTTAAAATTTTTTAAACAACAAAAGTGGAATCTGAAAAATCCCATACTACAGTATTATAACAATTGTTAGGTCCAAAAGCAATAAAATATTGAAATATAGGGCGTATAAGCCCATAAATTTGTTAAGTTAATAACTTAACTTATTAATTATTTTTTTGTCAAATCTGTGATATGAGCATTTCTAAAGCTAATCTAGAATCTAACATGCCTTCTTTGATGTTCTTCTCGACTTGATACACAAGGCTAAGGGCTTTATGTAATTGCTCTGAAGAATAGCGGTTTGTAAAGGCGGAAGCTTTTTTAACCCTATATTCATGTATGCCCAGCTCCTTATTAATATCGCTATAGCTGTACCCTTCTTCCTTATGCTCTTTTACAAATAATATTGTTTCAAGTTGCATACATATTAAGGCTAAAATCTTAAATACATTCTCTCCCGAGCTGAGAAGGTTATGAAGCAAGCTAAATGCCTCGTCTTTTTTATTTAATGATAAGGCATCAATCATTGCAAATATATCCTTCTCAATATTTCCGGAAATACAATTCATTACATCCTCTGTTTTAATTTCATCACCCCTGCTGTGAGCTATAACTTTCCTTAAATCATTATCTAGGTTGTAAAGAGTATAATCAGAATCTTTATCGTAATAGCCAGACATCTCAATTATTTGATTTACCAGTGAAGGTTTAATATTCTTCTTGGCATCATTAAAACGTTTTCTAATAAACTTTTTTAAAGAACTCACATCCAGTTCTTTAAACTCATAACAACAGCCATATTCATTTATTGTTTTATAAAGTTTACGCCTTTTATCAACAGTTTGTCCAGTGAATATCAATAAGCAAGTCTCTGGTATACTCTTAAGGTAATCTGCTAAATTTAATTCATCTGCATCAGAAAATCCCTTTAACTTTTGTCCAGCTAAAGGTGAAAAACCTTCTATCACAACAACCCTTCTGTTTGACATAATGGGAAGGGTCTCACATTGATTCATTAGCTCTATAAATGTAATGCCAGTGGCAGTAACCCGAGAAAAGTTCATCTCAATAAAAGAAGAAGCAACATATTTATCGACTATTGAGCTTATAGCCCATTTAGTCAGATAGTCTTCACGACCGTAAAAAAGGATAGGACTTTTAATCTTATCTGCTTTTATATCTTTTTTTATTCTTTTAAAATCATGCTCTACACTCATTCAATAAACCTTCTAATTCAGCATAGTTTTCAAATGTATACCTTTATCTTTTATTTGTATTAAAATTGCACCACCAAGGTCATTCCTATATACCATTATATCTCGTTTTCTCAACTTATCAATGACATCCGAATGAGGATGTCCAAAATTGTTATTACCAACCTGAATTACTGCTAATTTAGGGCTGACTTCATCTAGGAATCTATCACCTGTAGAATAACGTGAACCATGATGACCTACTTTTAAGATATCAGCTTTTAAAACATTCTCTTTATGGCCGGAATACATCTCAACAATTTTGTCTTCTCCTTCAAAACCTAAGTCACCTGTATTCAAAATGCTAATGTTTTTGAAATTAACTTTCATAATAAGGCTGTATTCATTTTCATCTTCATTTAGAATGTCTTTATATTCTTCCTTGCAATAACCCGGTGGATAAAGAACTTCAATCCATACATCTTCATCAATTCTAATTTTATCACCCTTATTTAAATAAACAATATTATCTACATTCAAGCCGGTTTCCTCAAGTATATCATCTTGTTTTAATATGTTTGCCTCATAAATTCCTAGTCTTTCTACAGTCATCAAATTACATAAAGATGCAATCCCTTTATAGTGATCATCATGTAGATGTGTCACTAATGCCAGATCAATCTTAGATACTTTGTTTTTTAATAAATAGGGTAATAAGATATTTTTCCCAACATCATAATCTGTTTTGCCACCACCATCAATCAAAATATTCTTACCTGACGGAGTCCTTACATGCATGCAATCCCCTTGTCCTACATCCACAAAAACTATATCTGCTGTTACATGATCCTCATTCATGATTAATGGAATAAATGCAGCTATCACAATAAAAAACAGAATTAGTCCAACAATTATTTTATAAAACCTCTTACGAAGAAATATCCAAAATGTCTCCGACGATATGAAAAATAGTATTGTGTAATAGAGAAATAATATGTTGAATGAAGGGCTTGTAACATATATTGAAGAAAAAGCAAATTCAGCTGTCAAAGCATTCATATTTATCATCAGCTGTAAAAGTAATTCTATAAAAAATGCTAGGAAATCAAAGAGATATCCTCCAAGGTAACTTAAAAATATTAATAGTATACCTAATGGTATTATATATCCTGCAAGAATGATTACAGGTATATTGAGAAAAAAGGCTGCTATAGAAAAATGATTGAATAAATAGGCAGTTGCTGGAGCAAGGCCTATTTGAATAACAACTACAGGTGCAAATAGCTTTAATATCCTAACAACAATACTATATTTTTTCTTATCCTTTAATTTGTCTATTTTACTATTTGCCAAAGGAAGCAAAAATCCCAAAGTGAATACCGCCAAGTATGATAATTGAAATCCGATATTAAATAAGTAAAAGGGATTATAAATTAACATTAAAAGAGCCGAAAAGGATGCAGCACTTACAAGATCATATCTAAGATGTAAATGTTTAGATAAAATATGTAATCCTATCATGGTTACCGCCCTTATGATAGAAGGAGAGAACTGTGCTAAAGCAGAATAGATAAATAAAAGCCCTAGGACTGATACTGAACAAATTATGCTCTTTCTATTTTTAAAGATCTTATTTAAGTATAAATAGACTATTCCTACATGAATCCCAG
>JAAYSU010000044.1 GCA_012523915.1 Clostridiales bacterium | reverse complement strand
TGCAATATATCATGAAAATTGGGGACTAGCTGGAGTATCAGAATGGTTTTCAGCTGAGTTCGCTGAAAGCAGCTCAGCTAAGATAATTGGCGATAGAATATATTTTTTACAAGAAGGTATTATGAAGCTCATGCCGCAGAAAATATCTAAGGAACGCCGGGAACAGCTTATAAGGGCATTTCTGCTTTTAACCCCTGAAGAAAGATTAGATAAAGAATTTCATGAGATATATCTTTTAGACGGCACAAGAATAACCATCTTCGGTGGGCAGATGACTAAACAGGGCCAAGACGTAATTATATTCAGAAGATACATAATCCCTAAATACACTTTTGAAGAGCAGGCAAGTAGGGGGACCATACCAGAAGATGCCATCCCCCTATTCCGATCGATGGTTGACCTTGGTTATAATGTGGCATTTGTAGGAGCAGTAAGAACAGCAAAAACCACATTCCTATCTACTTGGCAGAGCTATGAAGATCCCAATTTGGAAGGAGTAATGGTAGAGACTGACCCTGAAATACCTATGCATTCTCTAATACCTGAGGCACCCATAATCCAACTTATTGCAGACGATGAAAAGTTAAGAGGGATTTCGAAGAATTTACTGAGAAGTGATGCGGATTACTTCATTATGGCAGAAGCAAGGGATGGAAACGCTTTAGATACGGCATTAAGGATTGCAAGTAAGGGCACAAGGAGGATGAAGATTACATTCCACTTAAGGGATCCTTTGAATTTTCCAAAAGATATGGCTTGGGAAATTGTAAGGTCATTAGGCGGGGATGTAGATATCATATCAAAAAGTGTTGCCTTGAGCTTCGACTATGTATTTCATTTTATACAATTGAAAAACAAGAACAAAAAACGACTGAATAGCATATATGAGCTTTCTTTTGATAGATTTAACGACAAGATAATTATGAATAAAATTTGCGCCTACAACCATAAAACTGATAATTGGTCTTGGAGTAATACAATAAGTAAAGGCAAGAAAGAATTAGGAGAAGAGGAGAATTTAGAAGCTTTTAATATCTTCTCTAAGCAGCTTTCTATTCTTGCTAATAGATATCCAATGAAAAAGAATGAGGGATAGTAAATGGTTAAGATTATTTTTATCAATGCTTTTCTCTATCTATTAATTATAGCTGGCTTTATAATACTATTTTTTGATTCTATAAGGATCGTATATTACAAGCTCATATTAAGAGGAAGACTTAGAGCTAATACAGCTAACAAAGGAAAGCTTGAGCTAACCCTTGCGAAGGCTTTACATACCAGTTTGGGGAAGCGAGTGTCTCCCGGCGCTTTTATAGCTTCACTAACGATAATATTTACTACATTCTTTTTAATAAGTATAAAGACACTATCACTTGTTTCTTCTTTAATAATCTCTTCTTTGGTTGGCTCATTACCCTGTTTATTAATTTGGATAAGGCTAGAGGCAATTAGGAGGAGGGGCAGTCATGAAGGGGAAATTTTAGTGTCAGAATTTCTACGCCAGTATAGGTTAACTAATTACAACGTATATGAAACACTAGAGCGTATAGTAGAAGCAAAAATTGACATTAAGAATACTAGAAGGCTTATCTACAAACTTTTAATCGATCTAAGAAGTACTGGCAACCCTAAGAGGATCAAAGAAGCTACAGAAGATTTCGCCTATGCAATACAAACAAATTGGAGCAATATGCTTGCCCATAATATTTATATTGCAGCCTCAAAGGGAACCAATGTAACCCTTGCTATCGAAGATATATTAATCCAGCTTCGAGAGGCTAGAGCAATGGTTGAAGAAAGGAAAAGACTTAACAATGAAGCTACTAGGATGACTTACTTTATGGTTCCTTTGGTCTACATAGCAACTGCTTTTATGGCTGTAAAATACTTAGACTTGCCATTAAAAAGATTTTTATATAACCAACTGTACACCCAGGAAGGATTTGTGATATTAATACTTATTATTTTCTTCTTTGTAGCAAATATAGCCCTACTTTCTCTTGTAATCAATCAGCGCTTTGACTATTAAAGGAGATCGAAATGAATATATCTATAGGTATTTACATTTTATTAATAGCAGTAGCATTTATAGGAGCAATTTTAACTTGGAGCAGCTACAGGAATAGAAAGCTATTAATTTCTAAACGCTGGAGAATTAAAGTCAATGAAACTAATATTCAAGACTATCCTCCATTTTCATGGATAAAACCCTACTTAGATAAAAAGAAGAAGGAAAAGATGGACATAGAAATATACGAGGCCATATCCTTTCTTAGAAACATTACATCCATAGGTGGTGAGTTTATCAGTGCGGATTCAATATTAGATCAGCTTAAAGAACATAGAGGGCTACTTTCTCCTATTTACAGCAGAATGCTTCGATTGCTGAGACAAAACCAAAAAGAAGAGGCTATTAAATATTTTTACGATGCAGTGGGTACAGAGATCAGCAAAGACTTTGCAAGGTTATTGATCCAATGGGATGAAATAAATCCTAAAGATCTTATGGAAATATTACTTTCACACCAAAGGAATATAAAAGAAGTTAGACTAACTATACAAAAAAGACGGGATGAAATGATAAGCGATTTTATATATCTACCTGTTGTTTTTAATGTCATGCTCATATTTATCAATTTTATTTACGTAAGCTACTTACTTGATCAAAAGGAAATGTTAATGATGCTTTTTTAAAGGAAGGAGAGAAAAAGATGAAACAACTAATTGTAATGATTTCTATGATTGCCTTAGGTATTGTTTTAGCAGGCTATGTGATAGGATTTGAGGAATCGGCGGAGAGGATTACAAGCTCAATCGAAGAAAAGATTGAATATGAAAGCATAATAGGTAGTGAGTAAACACTGGAGGCGAGATATGAAACAACTAATAGTGATGATGGTGATGATAGTATTAGGTGTTGCAATTTTTAATCTCATCGCTGGTGATGATGATCATTCTATATTAAATGTTATGAAGGGTGTTTGGGAAGAGGAAATTGAAATTAGAACCAGCTACCCATAAGTAGGAGGGTATAATGAAGCAGTTGATTGTTTTAGCAGCCATCCTTCCACTGATGCTTATATTCATGGCACAATACACTTTAGACCAAAAAAATAGCGCAACAATAAGCATTCTTCAGGAACAAGTATATACGGCTAAAGAAAAAGCCAAACAGGAGGGCTGCTTTACGGAAGAAATTAAAAACGAATTAAAGGAAAACATCAGCAGGCTTTTGGATATTGATAAAGAAGAAATAAATATCGATGCCACTGAAAGCAGACAGTACAGAATAAACTACTTTGATCCATCACGCAAACGAGGTATTATTCACTACAGTGTATCGGTTCCGATTAAAAAGATAATGGCTGGTGGAAATATTATGGGGATTGGGAAAGATAAAAACACTGCAGTATATACTGTTTCTGGGAGTACGGCTAGTGAATATCTGCCTGAATAGAAGAAGAGGGGAATTTCATGAAGGTTTTTATAGTATTTATTGGTTTACTGATCTTAAATGTGACCTTTATTACATATCAGGGGGATCTAAATCGCTATGTGCAGCTTCAAAATTATTTAAAAGCAGTTGCCGAAGAATGTGCGTCAGGTGCATCTTTATATTACGATGAAGAGGCATACAGTGAAGGGCTAATGGTAATAAATAGAGTTGAGGCAATTAAATATGTTGAAGACAGAGTTGGTAGAGCTTTTGATTCCCTAAATTTAGAAGAAAAAGAAAGCCTCTCATATGATATTGAGATAATTGATGATAGCAGTGGTGAAAGTTTATCCCCCTATGTTATTGTAACGTTGAGATTGAATACTAATGATCTATTTCGTTTGTCGTTTCTAAAGGTGAATAGAGTAGTTAGAAGCGCTAAATACGAACTTGTGGATTACGGAGGGGGATGATACAATTTATAGTACATTAATATCCGAAAGAGTATTGATAATGAATCAGGATTTAAGTTATAAAAATAAACGGATTTGGGAATTAGATTTTTTAAGAGGCTTTTGTATTCTATTGATGATAATAGATCATACTTTTTATGATCTAGCATTTATCTTTCAAGGAGAGTGGTTTGGTAGTTTAGAAGGAGAAGGATTTTTGTACCTTCTCACTGACTTTTCCAAAAGCGTATTTTTTCCATCTCTAGGAAGGAAAATCATTAGACCTGTTGCCGTATTTTGTTTCATCTTTATATCAGGAATCAGCTGCTCATTTAGTCATTCTAATTTTAAAAGAGGTCTAAGGCTTGCAGCAGTTGCTTTAGTTTTAACTGTTGCAACCTATGGATTGGATTTTCTTATGCAGCAGGAAAACCAACTTATAATTCGATTTGGCATACTTCATCTGCTTGCAGTTTCAATTTTAATTTATTGTCTATTGAGAAGATTTGGGAAAATAGCAATGGCTTTAATTGGGATATTAGCAATAATATTAGGTACCTACTATTTATATAATCCTTTAGAAACTAATATTAGCTACATGGCTATCTTAGTTAAGAGCACAACCAATTTTTACTCCGCTGACTATTTCCCAATATTACCTTTTATAGGCTATTTTTTAATAGGAGCAGCATTAGGTCCTTTGCTCTATAAACATCGAACATCTTTATTCCCAATAGACAATCTAAATCGGATTAGACCGGTATTATTTTTTGGACGCAATGCTTTGATTGTATATCTGATTCATCAGCCGGTAATCTATGCAATACTTTATCTGATAGGTTGGATATTCCTGACAAACGCAAGATAATCTTAAGGCTTTTTTATTAACCTATTGGGAAATAAGAAACTAGTAGTATAATTGTATTAATTATCCAAATTGATCGCCTAATAAGGGGGATATTATGAAATGAAAAAGCGCAAGATTTTTATTAAACTGTGCTATGTTTTGATAATTGCTATGATCGCTGTATTTGCTATTAGCTGTTATTCAGGAAATCAGAACAACAAAGCCATAATAGGCCAAATGCTTGTAAACATCTATGATAATCAACATTTTGCTTTGGTGCGTGTCCAAAAGAACCTGGAAAATCGAAACAATATGATGCTTATGTATCAAAGTGATCAACTTGGCAATTTAGTAAACTATAATTTTGCTGTCGGAGACACAAAGCAGCCTGGGCATTTACTTTACGAAGGTTTATTTAAGGAAATAAGTATTGTTTGCGACGAAAATCGTACTGAGCAAGAGCGAGAAGAGGCGCGTATAAGTGCTATAGCATTTGCCAAACAACTTATCGAAATAAGAGAAAAAGTAGATGAGTTCTGTACTAATGAACTTCGATGGTATCAGCTGGGTCCTCCCGGATATGATAAATTATATAGACAAAAATTATTAAATTATTATAAATTACTAGACCGCCATAATAAACTATATCAAAAAATCGAAGCATATATCTATGATTATTACTTATATCCTGATTAATAAAATAACCACCT
>JAAYSU010000043.1 GCA_012523915.1 Clostridiales bacterium | reverse complement strand
GTAATTTTTAAATAAAAGCTTGTTAAAGCTGCCGTCTCACCCTCATAGCCGGCTGCAAAGATAGAGATTACTTGATCAGAAAAAACAATGCCTAGTATAGAAATAATTATAGCTATAGCTGCTACAATAGTAATAGCTTCACTTGTAAACTTGTTGCCTTCCTTAATACCTCTTTTCTCTACTGTTTCGGAAAATATAGGCATATAGGAAACAGATACGGAAGTGAAGATCCCCGCAAAAATAATACCAGGTATTGCCGTTGCCATTACATAGGCATCGTTAATAAAGCTGGTTCCAAAGAAACCAGCCATGAACACTTCCCTAAGGAAACCCATAATTTTTGATAATAAAGTTAACACTGCCATAAACAATGCAGTCTTAGCGGCTGTACGCATTACTTCCCCCCTGGCCAAAGCTATAGCGGAATTCTGGTTGTTCCGACACCTATCGCATGCTTAAATGCATAGATAGCTAAATCATAATCGGTGATAGCTTTGGCTACCGCCTGTCCAGCTTGATAACATCTGATCTGAGCATCCTGAACGTCGGTTATGGTGTTCATACCTGCATCATATGTTATGCTAGCTAATCTAAAGCCTTCCTCAGCATTTGCCAAGGCTACTTTAGCTGCCTCTACAGCACGTTTTTTATCCTGCAGGTCCATATATTTAATACGAATCTCCATCTCTATCTGAAGCGGAGCATCGTTAGCAGTCTTTTTAGAAGTTTCAAAGGCTACCTGCTGTTTCAAATAAGTTGATGAGTTTGTGGGATATCTATACTTTAAGTTGTTTAATAAAATTTCCTGAATATCCCTAGCAAAAAGCGTAGCCTTGATTTCATTTCTATTATCTAAAGCAGCTTCTATAAACTCTGTTAAAGTACCCTCAGGTAAATCCAAAGCAACTAAATCATCTGTGAGCTTTACATCCTGCATGAGATCAAACCCAAGAAGCATATTAAAATTCATCTTGGCAGTTTTTAGTATTGTCTCTGCATAAGCTACATTGTTCTCAGCATTCTTAAGCTCGGTTTCGGCGAATAAAGTATCGAACTTAGCTACTGTACCCTTCTCATATTTCTTCATGGTGTTCTTGTAAATGGCTTGCTGGTTAGCAAGATTTTCTTTAGCAACCCTTAAGTTTTCTTCAGCCTGAAGAACTCCATAATAGCTTTCTATTGTAATTGCTTCTATCTGATTGAGCTCCGCCTGGTGATTTGCATCAAGCTGCTCCCTAGCAAAGTCACGGCGAAGTTTTACAATCCTCTCATTAACATCAGTAGCACCCAGTTGCTCAGCGTATGAGCTCGCCTCTATTCCTCCTATATAACTCAGCTTTTCCAATAGGTCAGAAATACTTTTTGCACTCTCGGCATATCCCTTTGCTATTGCATCATCTGAGAGTTTGTTAAGCTCAGCAGTCTCGGCTCTGCTTCCTTCAGTCTTCATGATCTCAATAGCTTTTTCTAAAGAAAGCTCAATAGTATCCCCACCAAATGTCATATCGGGGACAATGTATCTTTCTACTCCATATGCAACTGCACAAACACTTAAAACGAGGACAGCTATAAGTATTAAACTAGTAACCCTCTTTTTCATTTTTGCCTCTCCTTATACCCCGTATATAATTTATAACTATTGTAACACAGGTCTAGCCTATTTCATACGTCATTTTTTATTCTCATAATAACTTTTTACCTTCATACGGTTTAAAGCCTTATTCAAAGATACCTGAGCAAGCTGAAGATCCAGCGTGCCTTGTTGAGCCCGCTTAATTCTCTCCTCTGCCTCTTTAATCTTCCTCTTCTGTCTTTCTACATCGATTTCCTCAGGCCATTCCGCAGCATCGGTAAAGACCACTACCATATCCGCTACGTCTATAAAGCCCCCGGTAATAGATGCAATTTTAAAATCCTTTGCACCCGCCTCTTTTATCCTAAGTATTCCGGTATCCAAAAGCTTAACAGCCCAAGCATGATCGGCTAAAAATCCTTCGTACCCTAATTTGGTACGAACGATAACCATCTCTACTTCTCCTTCATAAAACAGGCGCTCAGGAGTTATAACTTCCAGCTTGAAGCTTTTAGCCATTGCTCTTTTCAAACCTTTCTACAACTTCATCGATACCGCCTGCAAACAGGAACATCGACTCAGGAATATTATCGTGCTTACCTTCTATGATCTCCTTAAAACCTCTTATAGTCTCATTTAATGGAATATATTTACCCTCAACCCCAGTAAATTGTTCAGCAACATGGAAAGGCTGAGATAGGAATCTCTGTACCTTTCTAGCTCTAGAAACAATCAACTTATCCGATTCATCAAGTTCATCCATACCCAAGATAGCGATAATATCCTGTAAATCCTTATACTTCTGAAGTACCTCCTGCACACCCCTAGCAACATTATAGTGCTCTTCACCTAGGATTAGAGGATCCATGATACGGGATGATGATTCCAAAGGATCGACAGCAGGATAAATTCCCAGTTCAGCAATCGAACGGGAAAGTACCGTAGTAGCATCCAGGTGAGCAAAGGTTGTAGCAGGTGCCGGGTCTGTAAGGTCGTCAGCAGGTACGTATATAGCCTGAACTGATGTGATAGATCCCTTCTTTGTAGATGTGATTCTCTCCTGAAGAGCTCCCATCTCAGTGGCCAGTGTGGGCTGGTAGCCTACTGCACTTGGTACACGACCCAAAAGTGCCGATACTTCAGATCCTG
>JAAYSU010000042.1 GCA_012523915.1 Clostridiales bacterium | reverse complement strand
TTTTTACCATAGCCCAGTTTTTTGCAATATCCTGTGGGAATGTTTCTGTCCCTAATACTATTCGTTCAGGATGTTTCTTACCTTCTAAAGGATAGCGCCCGGAGGCATAGTTATAACCAGCTATATCTAGCTGTTCAAATAATGGAGAGGTCACCCTATCAGCGGACTTTGAATTGCCTGCCTTATTCATACCAGCGCCCACCATATAAGTAATCATATTGAAAAGGGTACTACTGGTAGCTGTCTGTTTCTTATCTTTGTCAGGTTCCTCTTTGGCTAGCCCTCCTTCTTCTTTGTAAATTCCTTTTCCTTTGCTTGCCATATTGATAATCATTAAGTTTACTCCGCATGTTACCGATCGATTTGGATCTAATGAATGTATTAATTCCACCATCTCTTTTGCTAGGTTGATTCCCTTTTTTTCTTTGGGTTCTGAAATTTCATTGCCTATGGAATACATAATAACTGAAGGGTGATTGAAATCACGGGATACAAGTGCTTTTATATCTTCTCTATACCATTCCATAAAATGGGTTGCATAGTCGTGTTTACTTTTATGGAAATACCACATATCCCATGTTTCATCTATCATAAAGACTCCGTATTTGTCACATGCCTTTAACATTGCCTTTGATGCAGGGTTATGGGCACTGCGTATAGCATTATAGCCTGCCTCTTTCATAATTCTCACTTTTCGTTCTTCAGATTCTGCAAAGCTACGTGCTCCTAAAATACCATTGTCATGATGCACACAGCCCCCACGCAAAAGAGTTTTTTTCCCGTTAATGAATAGTCCCTTAGGACTCCATTCTACCTTCCGTATACCAAATGTCTCCACCACTTCATCAACTACTGTATCACCACTGATTAAAGATATACGACACTGATAGAGCTCTGGTGTTTCATCACTCCATAGTTTTGCATCAGGAATATCTAATTCCACTCTATCTCCTTGACCCTTTGCAACAACCTGGCTTTGATATAATATTTCCACATCTACAGTTCCTCCGGTATGAGCTGTTTCTACACGGATGCGAGCCGGTTTATATGATAATGTTGATATTTTTACACCTTCGTGCTTAATATGTTCTTTATTGGTCACGTACATCCATACTGGCCGATAAATACCACCGCCTGTATACCATCTACTATTCGGAATTTTACTATTATCAGCTACTACACGGATAATGTTTTCTTTACCATATTCTAGAAATCCATCCGCACAAACAGTAAATGGCATATATCCATAGGGATAACCGCCTGCTTCCAAACCATTGATATACACTTTGGTGTTTTGATACACCGCTTCAAATTCAAAGAGTATATGCTTATCACGCCAGTCATGAGGGACGTCAAATGTTTTCTCATATATGTAAATACCACCTGGGAAGTAAGCTCCCGCACTTCCACTTAAACTCTCTGGCTCTCTTTGCTCCACAATCATGGCATCATGAGGCAGATCTACAACCTGCCTATATTTTGAGCCTTCTTTGTAATATACCCAATTCATATTAAAGTCTCTTTTCCTCATAATACTGTATCCCCCTTTTGCTTCATATTTGAATAGAGGCAGCAGGCAATTCAAGCCTCATATCAATCCTTGCTTCGCTGTTTGCATAGACCTTACATACCTATATGGCTCTCTTTTGTGTCAAAGCATTTTTCATTTTTTGTCGAATTTCATTGTTGATGGGATACCGTTTTAGAATAATCCATGATAACATCCCCAGCATAAACGGAATAATCCCCATTATCACTATAAACCATGTCAGCATTTGTGGGATGGCTGCTAAATCACCTATATAGTTTCCGGTGGTAGAGTCAACTATATAGCCTACGGATACAAGTAGAACCCCAACAACACTTGCAGAAACAGCAGACTGGGCTTTTATGATAAACTTATCACAGGCATTGCATAGAGCGGAACGATCTTTACCGTTTTTATAAACCTCATAGTCCATACATTCGATAATAAGGGCCGTGCCCGGAATAAAACTACATCCAATAGCAGTGGCTGCAATTGCCATACAGCTAAAAAAGATCATTGGAGCTTGCTGCAGAATATCAAGTATCTGCAACACAAAAAGCAAGCCACACGAAATGCTTTGCACCAAAATCAATAAGCGGTAGAACTTAATTGGCGAACCAATCTTCTTCATCAAGGGAGTAGCAATAATTGTACCCACAATCAAGGGTAAAAGCATCATTATTGAAGCAATTGCTGAATAGAAACCATATTTGTCATTGTCCACTACTCCTGTAGCTAAATCAGCGCAATATGCCCACTTAATATAGTAAACAGCGGTAGCGAACAGAAATGCCCAAATAAAACCATCAAATAGCTGTGATATAAGCTTTATACGTAGAGCTTTATTATCTCGAATGAGCCTAAAAATATCTGTTATTTTAATTCTCTCAGATTTTTCGC
>JAAYSU010000041.1 GCA_012523915.1 Clostridiales bacterium | reverse complement strand
ACAGTTGTGGTGGGGGCATCGAATCCCTGCTTACTACTGTCAAAAATGCGATGAGATTATTGTTGCAAGGACTGCTCCAGAAAAATGCACTAAGTGCGATAGTGTAGATATAGTTCAGGATGAAGATGTGCTTGATACCTGGTTCAGTTCAGCTCTATGGCCCTTTTCTACCCTTGGATGGCCTGAAAAAACACCGGATTTAGAACACTACTACCCGACAGATGTATTAGTCACTGGTTACGATATTATATTTTTCTGGGTAGTCAGAATGGTATTTTCAGCTCTCTTTATAATGGAAGAGGTACCTTTTAAATACGTTTACGTTCATGGACTTGTTAGAGATGCCGAAGGAAGAAAAATGAGCAAGTCATTAGGAAACGGTGTTGATCCCCTTGAGGTTATAGAGCAATACGGAGCAGATGCGCTAAGGTTTATGCTATCAACTGGTATTAGCCCGGGAAATGATCTACGCTTTAAAATGGATCGACTCGAATCGTGTCGAAATTTTGCTAACAAGCTTTGGAATGCTTCTCGATTTGTAATAATGAATCTTCTTGATGATGATGGTAATTTCCTTCCCATGTCTAAAGAAGGAACCCTAAAAGATGAAGACAAGTGGATTCTTTCGAAGGTAAATGAAGCGGTCAGAGAAGTTACAGCAAATATGGAGAAGTTTGAGCTTGCCATTGCTGGCCAAAAGATATATGAGTTAATTTGGAACGAGTATTGCGACTGGTATATTGAATTAGTTAAATCCAGGCTATATGGCGATGATGAATCAGACAAGGAGCTAGCTCGCTATGTCCTAGTAAAGGTTCTAAAAGATATGTTAAAGCTCCTTCATCCCTTTATGCCATTCATTACAGAGGAAATATGGGGTTACCTACCCGAAAATAATGAACAATTGATATTAGCTGATTGGCCTGTCTACGAAGAGGGTATCGATTATGCTGAAGAGGTAAAGCGCATGGAACTTGCCATGGGTATAATCCGCAGCATACGTAATATACGTGCAGAGGCTGAAGCAAAACCCTCAAGTAAACTCAGAGCCATAATACTTGCTCATGACGAAAGTTTAGAATATGCCAAAGAAGGAGAAGGCTATATTAAGAATCTTGCGAATATAACGGAGATTAGCTTTATTCAGAGTAAAGAGCAGGTTCCAGATGAGGTAATGAGCGCTGTGGTGGACTCTGTCGAGATATTTATTCCATTAGATGACCTACTGGATTATAAAGCGGAGTTTGAACGTCTAGAAAAGGAGAAGGCCCGCCTTACTAAAGAAGTGGAAAGATTGAATAAAAAGCTTGAAAACCAAGGCTTTATCAACAAGGCGCCTAAGCATGTAGTTGATGAAGAAAAAGAAAAGTTAGCAAAATATGAGGATATGTATAAAAAAGTAGAAGAAAGATTAGCTATAGTTGCGAAAAAAATATAGGAATGAAGTATGGATTACGAACAAACTGTAAATAAGATACACAGCTTTGGGAAGTTTGGTAGTAGCCTGGGTTTGGAACGTATGAAAATCTTAATGGATTTGCTTAACAATCCCCAGGATCAGTTGAAAATTATCCATGTAGCAGGAACTAACGGCAAAGGTTCAGTTTGCCGTTTTCTTGCTACTGCTTTGCATGAGAATGGATACAAGGTGGGGATCTATACTTCTCCTTTTTTAGAGAATTTCACTGAGAGAATTGAGTTTGACGGTAAAGAGATAGCAAAAGAAGAACTTGTAAGCTGTTCCCAGCAAGTCTTCAAAGCGGTAGACAAGATGATTGCTATGGGTCATGAATCACCTACGGAATTTGAACTGGTCACAGCGATCGGTTTTTTATATTACAGTCAGAAGCCTATAGATATACTGATATTAGAAGTTGGATTAGGGGGAATAGGAGATTCTACCAACCTGATTAAAAAACCTCTTGTGACGGTCTTCACATCTATATCTTATGATCACATGGATGTTTTAGGAGAAACAATAGAAGAAATTGATTATCAGAAGGCAGGGATAATCAAACCCGCTTGCCCTGTTGTTTCTAATGTAAAGGATAGGAGGGCTTCTGAAGTAATAAGAAATGTTGCCCTTGAAAACAAATGTGATTTTTATGATTCTTCTGAGATTGAAATAGATGTGATCGAAACATCCTTAAAAGGGAGTACATTTATTCCGGGACCTCTACCTCCTATAAATTCTTTGATGCTCGGTAGAGGTGAGCCTATTGAGATTGGAATGGTAGGAGCTCATCAAATAGAAAACGCTGTTTGCGCCCTTACGGTGCTTGAAGTACTGAATAAAAAGAGTATAATAAAGTTAGATCTCGGTAAGGTTAAATATGGATTTAAAATTACAAAGTTTATGGGTAGATTTGAGATATTGCAAAATTCCCCTTATATTATAATCGATGGGGCTCATAATGAAGCAGGAGTCCATGCTTTGAGCCAGATAGTCAATGATAATCTATCAGATAAAAAAGTTCTTTTAGTAGTCGGTATGTTAGCTGACAAAAAGATTGATCGTCTATTGGCAGAATATAATGAGATTGACGGAGATATTTTGGCATCTGAACCCGATAGCCCTAGAAAACTTGATGCAGATATACTATGTCAAATGATAAAGGATACAGGAAGAGATTGTATTTGCGGTGGCAACTGGTTAGATGTATGCAAATATGTAGATAATATTAAGACAAACTATGATGCTATTATATTTTCAGGTTCATTATATTTTATAGGAAAGGTGAGGAAGTATTTCAGATGATCAAGGATAATATTTTAATGATTTACAATCCTACAGCTGGAAACGGTGTATTCAAAGCAAACCTAGACAAAGTAATTGATATATTTCAAAAGGAAAATAAGTTATTAATTCCTATCAGAGCAAACAGCCCTGAGTATCTCGATTATGTTTTAAAGAAAATGAAATGCTTAGATTTTACAAAGATTATTGCAGCAGGGGGAGACGGGACGATTAATATTGTTGTTAATGCTATGATAAATAATGGAGTTGATCTTCCTTTGGCTATCTTTCCATCAGGTACTGCTAATGACTTCGCATATTATTTCGATATTCCACATGATATTGAGGGGATGGCACAAATAGCATTAAACGATAATTATAGTTATGCTGATGTGGGAAAGATCAATGATAAGTATTTTATCAACGTAGCCGCAATGGGATTTATGGTAGATGTCAGCCAGAAGACAGACCCTAACATAAAAAGCACCCTAGGTGTGATGTCATATTACCTAAAGGGGGTTAGCGAGGTCCCTAAACTTCAACCTATCCCCATAAAAATTCAAAGTGAAGAATATTCTGCTACTGAGAAGATGTATTTTATGCTGGTTTTGAACGGCAGATCTGCGGGCGGTTTTAGACGCGTAGGTGCTAATTCAGTTATAAACGATGGCCTTTTAGACGTCATGCTTATTAAAGAGATGCCTTTAACTGAATTGCCTGGCCTTTTAATAAATTTCATGCAGGGCAATCATACTAAAAACAAGAATGTAGTGTACTTCAAGACAAAAAAAGTTCGACTTGAAACCGATCATCCTATCGGTACTGATATAGACGGAGAAAAAGGTTGTGATTTTCCTTTGGATATCGAATGCATCCCTAGAAAGTTGAAAATCAATACATTAAGAAACGATATGGAGGGTTCTAATTGGTAAGCTATACCATAAGCAAGACTGATGACTATGATAGACTAGTTGAGATGTTTATACGCCACGATCTGGAATTTTCGATAGATGAGCAATTGCCTACGCAAATAATTCAATGCTGGAAGGCTGAAGATGAAAATGGACAACTAATAAGTGGCTGTGTTTTGGCTATGCGAGGCGGCGAGTATATTATTGATGGAATTGCAACTGAGCCTGAATATCGTAAAGAAAAAATAGGCGGAAAACTTTTAAAATTGGCTTTAGAAGAAGCTAAAAAAAGAGGAGCGGAGTATGTTTTCTTGGTTGCTAAAGCTCCCGGATTCTTTAAAAAACATGGTTTTAAAGATATCAGCATAGAAGAAGTCCCTGAACTTTTTGATTGCTATTCCTGCCCTCAATTCCAGAAAACTTGCCATCCCGAAGTTATGAAGATTAAACTATAACCTACATATAAGGCCTCTTTCGACCATAGAATTAAAGAAGGTAGTGTTTCTATGGTTGTGGAGGCGGATATGAAGAGAGCTAAAAAAGCAAGGGTAGATACCGGGAAGGTATTGTCTTTAGGCGGAGCCTTTATTGGTCTTTGCATGGGCTCAGGATTTGCTTCAGGTCAAGAGGTTATACAATTTTTTACTAGCTTCGGCCTGCTAGGAAGTCTTGGCGCAGGCACAGTTGCATTGCTAATATTTACTTGGGTTGCATCAACCGTAATGGTAGATGGCAAAAAACTGAATTCATCAGTTGGCATATATAAATTTTATTGTGGAGAGAGAATAGGCTCCATGTTCGAATTCATAATTCCACTCATGATGTTTGCTTTTCTAAATGTAATGTTTTCAGGTGCGGGAGCGGCCATAAATGAATATTTTGGCCTTCCAACCTTAGTAGGAATAGCGATTATAGCTTTTTCATGTGTAATTACTGTACTTCTAGGTCTTAAAAGATTAATACAGATTATCGGCTCTATAGGAATAATAATAGTCTTATTAGCTGCTGTTATTTGCATTATCAGTCTTTTCTCGAATTGGCAGGTTATTTTTGAAAATATTGAGACTGCAAGCAGGCTTAAAATGCCTATGGCAACATTTGACTCATGGTGGATATCAGGCCTTCTTTATGCGTCCTTTAATATGGTTACAGCACTTCCCTTCCTATCAGGTCTTGGGAGCCAGGCAAGAAGCAAAGAAGAGGCCTTTTTGGCAGGAACCTTTGGTAGTTCCTCATACATATTCGCAGGCATTTTAATGAACTTAGCATTTATTGCAAACATAGGTCTTGTCTATGGTAAGGAGATACCATTTTTAGCACTTGCCAACTCAGTTTTACCCGGTATTGGATACCTATTTTGCCTTCTGCTAATAGCTGGTATTTACACCACAGCTGTACCTTTACTATGGTCTATTTGTGATATCATTTATGCAGATAAAAAGAATTGGACCTATCCGATTACAGTTATAGCGATAACGGCTTTGGCATTTATCGGTGGCCATCTTCCCTTTGGATTATTAATTGGATCCGTATATCCGATTATTGGCTTGATTGGTTTAATCCTTATTGTATTTATCTTTTTTAAAAAACTAAGCTGCTAGTATTTAATATCCTCAATTTTAAATTCGAGATCGGCTATTGTTAACATAGATTCTTTAATTTTTTCACAGATTTCCATCTCAGGCATTTGGTTAGTGTCTTTTATTTGTTCAAAATAAAGTTCTCCCAATTTTATATATCCTTGTTTTATCTTTTTCCTTTCTAGTGCTATTTCAGCCTTTAGCTTTGCGATCTCAGCCATATCTTTTGCCTTATCAGCTGCATCTTCAGCGACTTCACCTATTTTTTTACCTATATCATTTAGTAACGACATTGTTCAATACCTCCTCTTTTGTATTATATTCACCAATAGTTTTTAAGACAAGAAAAATATTGAATTGTATTTCCAGTTATATCTTTTGATATTTTGAAAAGAATATAGATAAAAATTAGAAAAGGAAGATAAATATGAGCAAATTTGATACAATTGACGGCAATCAAGCTGCAGCACATGCTTCATACTTTTTGACTGATATAGCTATCATTTATCCCATAACTCCATCATCACCCATGGCAGAACATGTAGATGAATGGTCTGCCCATGGTAGAAAAAATATATTTGGTCAAACAGTTATGGTAGAGCAGATGCAGTCTGAGGCTGGAGCCTCAGGAGCTATGCATGGTTCTCTACAAGCAGGTGCCTTGACAACAACATATACCGCATCTCAAGGTTTACTTTTAATGATTCCGAACATCTATAAGATGGTTGGGGAGCTCCTTCCCGGGGTTTTACATGTGTCAGCAAGGGCTATATCTACCCATGCACTTTCTATTTTTGGAGACCATCAGGATGTTATGGCATGTAGACAGACAGGTGCAATCATGATGGCCTCTTCTAATGTCCAGGAAACCATGGATTTAGCTGCAATTTCACATCTTTGTGCCATAAAAGCACGCTTACCTATCATACACTTTTTCGATGGCTTTAGAACCTCCCATGAATACCAAAAGGTTGAGCTAATTGATGAAAATGTGATCAATCAGCTGGCAGACTTTGAAAAAATAGATGAGTTTAGAAATATGGCCTTGAATCCTGAGCGTCCTGTTGTAAGAGGGACTGCTCAAAACCCCGACATATATTTTCAAGGCAGGGAAGTTCAAAACAGGTTTTTTAATGAGGTGCCCGATATAGTAAATGAGTATTTTAATAAGTTTAAAACAGTTACAGGAAGAGAATATAGATTGTTTGAATATTACGGGCCAAAGGATGCCGAAAGAATTATTATTTCCATGGGATCTGTAAGCGACACGATTGAAGAAACAGTGGACTATTTAAACAGACAAGGAGAAAGGGTCGGGGGAGTGAAAGTCCATCTATATAGACCTTTTTCTACCACCCATCTTTTAGAATCTATCCCCAAAAGCGTAAAGAAAATCGCTGTACTGGATAGGACCAAAGAGCCTGGCGCAAGTGGTGAACCTCTATATCTTGATGTGATTAAGGCATTTTCAAATATGGAGGATAGAAAAACTATAGTAGGCGGAAGGTATGGATTGGGATCTAAGGATACGAGACCAGAACATATTATTCAGGTATTTGAAAATTTGAAGCAGGAATCTCCTAAAGATAATTTTACAATAGGAATAGTTGACGATGTGACAAATTTATCACTAGCTGATTTAGGAAAAGTAATTGATCCTCCTAAAGATATAATTAGCTGTAAGTTTTTCGGTCTTGGTTCTGACGGAACGGTTGGTGCAAATAAATCTGTAATTAGGATAATTGGAAACAACACTGATTTGCATGTTCAAGCCTATTTTTCTTACGACAGTAAAAAATCAGGCGGTACTACAGTATCCCATTTAAGATTTGGTAAATCTCCTATAAAGTCTCATTATCTAGTCAATGAGGCGGACTATATTGCCTGTCACAATAAATCCTTTGTATTTCACCTAGACATATTAAAAGGTATTAAAGAAAAGGGTACATTTGTTTTAAACTGTGACTGGGATGAAAATGAATTAGAAGAACACTTGCCTGATAATATCAAAAAAACTATTGCTGAAAAAAATATTAATTTCTATACGATAGATGCGACTTCAATTGCTCAGAAGATAGGCCTGGGTAATAGAATAAATATGGTTATGCAAGCAGCTTTTCTAAAGCTGGTCGATATAATTCCTGTAGATCAAGCCATAAAGCTTCTAAAAGATTCGATTGTAGAAAACTATGGTTATAAAGGACAGGAAGTTATTGATTTAAATAGTAAAGCTGTAGATGCAGGGGTTAGCTCCTTTGTTAAAATAGAGGTTAAAGATTCATGGAAAAAAATTAAGATAAAGGAAGAAGAGGTTGAAAAAGATCAACCTAAGTTCGTAAAGGAAATTCAGAATGTGATGGCTAAACATGAGGGAGACAAATTACCTGTCAGCAGTTTTCTTGGTATGGAAGACGGTACTTTTCCTTTAGGAACTACAGCCTATGAGAAAAGAGGGATTGCAGTTAAGGTTCCGCAATGGCAGATGGATAAGTGTATAGAATGTGGAATGTGTGCTTATGTATGCCCTCATGCCACAATAAGAATATTTCTATTAGATAAGAAGGAACTAAAAAATGCTCCTGAAAGCTTTGAAACAAAAGAAGCCAGGAATAAAAAGCTTAAGGACTACGGTTTCCGAGTACAGGTAAGTCCTCTTGACTGTACAGGTTGCGGTTCCTGTGCCGACGTCTGTCCTGTAAAGGAAAAGGCTTTAATTATGAATTCGGCGGAAGAGGAAATTGAAGGACAGGCAGAAAACTGGGAATATGCCATGACTATAAGCACCAAAGAGGAACTACTTCCCAGGGATACTTTGCTTGGCAGTCAGCTTATTAGGCCTCTTTTGGAGTTTAACGGTGCGTGCCCGGGATGCGGCGAAACCCCTTATATCAGACTCTTGACCCAGCTCTTTGGAGAGAGAATGATGATAGCAAACGCTACAGGATGTTCATCCATATGGGGAGCAAGCGCACCTTCAATTCCATATACTACTACTTTTGAGGGCAAGGGTCCTGCATGGGCAAACTCTCTTTTTGAAGATAATGCAGAGTTTGGCTATGGTATGTATCTTGGTGTTGAGCAGATTAGAAATAGACTGGTTGAATTGATGACAGAAGCTCTGGATACAAAGATACCGGATAATTTGAAAGAGGCCTTTAAAGAGTGGATAGACAATAAAGATGATGCATTAGGGTCGAAGAAAGCAGCATCAAGAATAAATGAAATAATTGAGAAAAATAAGGACAATGAGAGCGGTTTAATTTTAAAAATTAAGAAATATAGAGATTACCTTCCCAAGAGATCCTTTTGGATAATCGGAGGGGATGGTTGGGCCTATGATATAGGCTATGGTGGCTTGGATCATGTTCTTTCCACCGGCCAGGATGTAAATTTATTTGTAATGGATACTGAAGTCTATTCCAATACCGGAGGACAGTCATCAAAGGCGACTCCTGCTGCGGCAGTGGCCAAGTTTGCTACTAAAGGAAAGCGGACAAGGAAAAAGGACCTTGGCTTAATGGCAATGAGTTATGGGGATGTTTACGTTGCGCAAATAGCAATGGGAGCCAATATGAACCAGACAATTAAAGCTATTACTGAGGCAGAAAGCTATCGTGGGCCGGCAATAATAATTGCTTATTCGCCATGTATAAGCCACGGCATAAAGACAGGTATGGGAACGAGTATAATGCAGGAAAAAAGAGCAGTAGAGGCTGGTTACTGGCATCTATACCGCTATAATCCGATTTTAAAGAAAGAAGGGAAGAATCCCTTTATCCTCGATTCCAAAGAACCCAAGTCTTCATATAGAGAGTTTTTAGATAGTGAGATAAGATACTCTCAGCTTGCAAATAGATTCCCTGAAATAGTCGATGGGATGTTTAAGTTATCGGAAGAGCATGCTAATGAGCGTTTAGAAGCTTATAAAAAACTAAATGGTTAAAGTCATTTTATATTTATGCTATAATATTACCTGAAAATATAGAAGAAAGGTAATTATTATGGCAATTGACAAGGTAAGAGACTATTTTAAACAATGGAATAAAGATTCAGATATTTTAGAGTTTTCTACATCAAGTGCAACTGTAGAATTAGCTGCGGAGGCTGCAGGAGTAATACCGGCAAGGATAGCAAAAACTTTATCCTTTAGAGATAATAACGATGGATGTATACTTGTAGTAACTGCAGGGGATGCCAAGATCGATAACAGTAAATTTAAGCAGCTTTTTAAAATGAAAGCAAGAATGCTTTCGCCAGATGAAGTTCTATTTTATACCGGACATGCTATTGGTGGAGTATGTCCCTTTGCGATTGAAAATCCCAATGTAAAGGTTTATTGTGATATTTCATTAAAAAGGTTTGAAACTGTATTTCCAGCATGTGGCAGCAGTAATTCTGCTATCGAATTAACATGCTCTGAATTGTTTGGGTACTCTAAAGCCCTTGAATGGATTGATGTTTGTAAAAACTGGTAGCTTCCAATTTCCAATTTAGGAACATATTACACCTAAAATAATCATATAAATTGAAGATAATAATTATAAACGGTTATTATGGAGGTAATATGAAAGATCTATTTTTGCAAACTAATAGGGGAAACATTTTGATTGAAGAAGAACTTATAAGGAAATATAATATTAGAAAAGGAATGGTATCTCCTTTTACTGGCTATCGCATAGTAGATGAAAAAGGAGAATATACTTATGAGCCATCACAACAAGAAGAACTCTCGTGGAATGATGTCCCAAGGGATGGCTTTAAAGATGATGGAATAGATCATTTAGATAATGGCTTTGAGTTTTCGACATCGGAGATTATTGATTTTGTACATGGAACAGATTCGGATTAAAGGAGAATATGGGGATGAAATACTTGATTATAGCAGTTATAATTCTTTTAATAATTATAATTTCTATCTATAACAGCCTTGTGAGAAAACGAAATAACCTTGAATCTGCATGGGCTAATATTGACGTTCAATTACAGAGACGATTTGATCTGATACCAAACCTTGTTGAAACGGTCAAAGCTTATGCTAAGCATGAAAAAGAGACCTTTGAAAGGATAGCTGAATTAAGAAACTTATTTAATAAGGCATCATCCCCTAAAGAAATTGAAAAGATTGATTTAGAGATGAACACAGCGTTAAAGAGACTCTTTGCCCTTGCAGAGAATTATCCGGACTTAAAGGCCAATGCAAATTTTTTAATGTTGCAGGAGTCACTTGAAGGAACCGAAAACCGCATTGCATATAGCAGAAACAATTACAACCACTTGGTAATGATTTATAATACTGCGATTCAGACATTTCCCGGAATGTGGATTGCTAAACCCTTCGGTTTTAAAAAGAAAGAATTCTTTGAGGTTGAAGCTAGTGAAATAAGGGAGGCAGTAAAAGTAAACCTAAGCTAAAGGTAGGAGGATAATTTGAGTAAATATATTAGCACTTATGACCAAATTAATAATAGCAAAAGAAATTCTATAATTGTTGTCATTGCATATATTTTGTTGTTTACTTTACTGTTTGCATTTTTAGGCTATATTTTTAGTGGAGCAGGCAGCTCATATACTAACGATATCATCATGAGCGTTTTAGTAGGAGGTGCCATAGGAATCCTAATTTCTCTGATAGTATCGATATATACCTATAGGAACAGTGGGAAACTGCTTGCAAAGGCTGCTAATGCAAGAGAGTTAACGAAGGAAGAGAATCCTTTTATATATGAAACCATTAATGCTATTGCAGCAGGGGCTGGAATCAATCCTCCAAGGCCCTACATCATTGAAACAGATGAGTTAAATGCATTTGCATCGGGATCTGGGGGAGGCAAATCGATGATAGCTGTCACCAGTGGTCTTATAAAGAACCTAAACCGGGAGGAGTTGGAAGGTGTTATTGCTCATGAAATCGCACACTTAAAGAACGAAGATATAAAGTTTGTATCATT
>JAAYSU010000040.1 GCA_012523915.1 Clostridiales bacterium | reverse complement strand
TACCGGGTATGATTGCCTGAATAATTTTCTCTTCTGTAATTTCATCAGCTATCGAATATTTTTCTTCCAAATGTTTTTGTTTGGTTATTCTGACTGAAGCTTCTACCAAATCTCTGATCATGGAATCTACATCTCTACCAACATACCCTACTTCTGTAAATTTAGTTGCTTCAACCTTCACAAAAGGAGCATCCATCAATTTTGCGAGTCTTCTTGCAATTTCTGTCTTACCCACACCTGTGGGCCCCATCATCAGTATATTTTTAGGCGAAATCTCATCTCTCATTTCTTCAGGAAGTTTGCTTCTCCTGTATCGGTTTCTAAGTGCTACTGCTACTGATTTTTTAGCACTGTCCTGACCTATTATATATTTATCTAACTCCTGCACAATCTCTCTGGGAGTCATTGAATACAATTTAGACAAATTTATCCCTCCTTATCTACAAAAGAGTGTTATAGTTTTTCAACGGTAATGTGATCGTTCGTATAAACACATACGGATGCAGCAATTTTCAGGGACTCCTTAACAATCTCTTCCGCACTTAATTCAGTGTGCTTATACAAGGCATGTGCAGCTGAATATGCATAGTTTCCACCTGATCCAATTGCTACAAAGTTTTCATCTGGTTCTATAACTTCGCCATTACCTGAAATTAAGAGAATTGTATCCTTATCTGCAGCTATCATTAAAGCTTGCAAATTACGCATTATCTTATCAGATCGCCAAGTTTTGGCTAAAGCAACTGCAGCACGCTTTAGGTTTCCACCATGTTCCTCTAGTTTCTTTTCAAATTTTTCTGTTAGAGTAAGTGCGTCAGAAACAGAGCCCGCAAAACCTGTAAGAACTGAATTTTTATAAATCTTTCTAACTTTTTTTGCTGAATGTTTCATTATAGCAGCTTCACCCATGGTTACTTGTCCATCTCCACCGATGCAAACATCTCCATTTTCTCTTTTTACTGCTACAATGGTTGTTGCATGAAAGTTTACCATTTTTTCCTCCTGAACGCTTTTTCTATGATTATTTATTCTTTATACCCACATTCCGAGTTTGAGCAAACATATTTCGTTGTCTTCGTCTTTTTTTCTGTAAGTAAAGACCCGCATTCGGGACATTCTTTTTCAACCGGCTTATTCCAATACATTTGGTTACAATCCGGGTAACCACTACAACCATAAAAGAGTTTACCGGTCTTGCTCTTTCTGGTTACAATATCACTGCCACACTTAGGACATTTCACATCTATTTTTTTCACTCTGGCCTTTGTTGTCTTACATTCCGGATATCCACTGCAAGCTAGAAACTCACCAAAACGCCCATGTTTAACCACCATAGGTTTTCCGCATTTTTCGCATTTCTCATCGGTTACTTCATCTTCAAATTGGACTTTTTCGATATCACGGTCAGCAACCTCTAGCTCTTTTTCAAAGGTTGAATAAAATTCGCTTATGATATCCTTCCAATTTATATTGTCTACTTCTACAGCATCTAGCTTATCTTCCATCTCAGCTGTAAAACCCACATCTACTATCTCTTTAAAATATTTTTCCATGAGCTCAGTAACAACAAACCCTAACTCAGTAGGTACTAACACTTTTTTATCTCTCTCAATATATTTTCTTTCAAGCAATGTTGCTACAATTGGGGCATATGTGCTGGGACGTCCGATGTTTTTATCCTCAAGATCTTTTATTAACGAAGCTTCGGTGAAACGTGAAGGTGGTTGAGTGAAGTTTTGCTCACTTTGTAAATCGAGAAGGTTTAAAATTTCATCCTTTTCTAATAAGGGTAACATGCTGTCTTCATCTTCCTCATCAGAATTATCATATACTTTTAAATAGCCGTCAAATTTTAATCTACTCCCCGTAACCCTAAAGGTGTAGTCACCGTTATCTATCTGAGCTGTCGTTACATCAAAAGTTGCTGCTGACATACAACTTGCTAAATAACGGGTCCAAATTATTTTATACAGCTTATATTGATCGTTTGTCAAGGAATCTCTAATATCATCTGGATGTAGGTTTAAGTCACTCGGACGTATTGCCTCATGAGCATCCTGAACATCTTTTCTTTTATTTTTATAGTCAAAGTTTCCTAGGTATTCCTTAGAGTATTTGCTATTAATATACTCATTTGCAGCTTGTTTTGCTTCATCCGATACTCTTACTGAATCAGTACGTATATATGATACTAATCCCACAGTACCATAGCCTTTGATTTCAATACCTTCGTAAAGTTGCTGAGCTATGAGCATCGTCTTCTTAGGATAAAAACCCAGTTTGTTAGACGCTTCCTGCTGCATGCTGCTCGTTGTAAAGGGAGGGTTAGGTCTTTTAATTCTCTCCTTTTTTTGTATACTTGTGACAATAAATTTATCTGGGTCGAGTGATGATAATATTTTATCTGCTTGTTCTTTATTGTCTACCGTCAGCTTTTTACCTTTATATTCAACCAATTTTGCTTTAATTTCATTCTTCTTGTCTTGTTTAGATAATATAGCTGTAATTGTCCAGTATTCTTTTGGTACAAAGTCAAGTATTGTTTTTTCTCTGTCACAGATTAATTTTAAGGCAGCTGATTGTACACGCCCAGCGGAAAGACCCCTGCGAATCTTTCTCCATAGCAAAGGACTTATCTTGTAACCTACTAAGCGGTCTAAGATCCTTCTAGCTTGTTGTGCATCAACCAGCCTCTTGTCGATTGGTCTTGGATTCTTAACAGCATTTTTAACTGTATTCTTTGTTATTTCGTTGAATTCAATCCTACATTTTTCATTTTCATCTAAACCTAATAAATAGGCAATATGCCAGGAAATCGCTTCTCCTTCGCGATCCGGGTCAGTTGCCAAATATACTTTATCAGCCTTCTTGGCTTCTTTTTTCAAGGCTTTAATGACATCGCCCTTACCGCGTATAGATATATACTGTGGTTCAAAATTATTTTCTATATCTATACCAAGCTTACTCTTAGGCAGATCTCGTACATGACCAACAGAGGCCATAACTTTATACTTACTGCCTAGGAATTTGCTTATGGTTTTTGCCTTTGATGGTGATTCAACAATAACTAGGGACTTGTTTCCCATACCTGTCCTCCTTTTCTAATGCTTGGGACCAAGGTCGGTTTTTAATATAGCATTAACATAATGTAGTATAGTATCCACTACATTGAATGATTATATTGCTAAAGTCAGAATTTTGCAATATATATTTTATCTGATGATGTTTGAACCTTGCCTTTCATTTCCAAATTTGTTACTAAATCACTTACGACAGAGGCTGGCTTTCTAGATATTTTAGAAAGATAACTGGTGGTAATTTCTCCATGCTCCTTTATAAATCTTAAAATTATTCTTTCATCCTTAGTAAGTTCTATCTCTTTTCTTTCCTTTATACTAAATGCTTCTAATATATCATCTATTACCACAATTGGAGTCGCTCCATCTTGTATTAATTTATTAGATCCTATACTTAATATGTTATTAATATTCCCGGGAACAGCAAAAACCTCACGCCCTTGATTCAAAGCATAATCAGCCGTGATCAATGAGCCGCTGTTAAGGCTTGCTTCAACTACTACAACCGTCTCGGATAACCCACTAATAATCCTATTGCGGAGAGGGAAATGATGGCGTAACGGTGTACTGCCGATTGGATATTCAGATATTACCAGTCCTTTTTTTGCAATCGCTTTCATAAGAGACTTGTTTTCTTTAGGATAGCATATATCTATACCACACCCCAAAACTGCTATCGTATTACCCCCTGCATCTAAGGCTCCCTTATGAGCGTAAGAATCCACACCCCTTGCCAAACCACTTACAATTGTTATGTCATGATCAGCAGCCCGTTTTGCAATATTATAAGCTGCCCATTTACCATATGCTGTTGCTTTTCTTGAACCTACTATAGCTAGACATCTGGTTTTACCCAATTCTAACTTGCCTGTGTAATATAGTTTTTCAGGTGGGTTCTCAATCTGATTCAATAGCTCAGGATATTCAGCAGTCTCATTGTATACTGTTTTAATTTCATCCTTTGCTACAACCATATCTATATGATGTCCTTTCGTTTTGGCTACAGTGTAGCATACTTAATTACAATATACAACATTATTTTCATTATTTGCCATTTATCTCCTATTTAAAAACAACCCATATAATATTATATAGGTTGTTTCTAGAAATACTTCTATTCAAATAGTCCTTCTGTGAAACTTTCGGGGTCAAAGGGCTCTAAATCATCAATACCCTCACCAGTTCCAATGAATTTTACGGGTATTTCAAACATATCGGCTATGGTGATAACTATGCCTCCCTTAGCTGTTCCATCAAGTTTAGTGAGTACAATTCCTGTTATCTGAGCAACTTGGCTGAATTCCTGTGCCTGAGAGATCGCATTTTTTCCTGTTGCTGCATCTATAACCAATAGGGTTTCCTTATCAGCATCAGGGAACTCTCGGTTGATAACCTTGTACATTTTTTCAAGTTCGGACATTAGATTTTTCTTTGTCTGGAGCCTGCCTGCGGTATCACATAGCAACACGTCGATGTTTCTAGCCTTAGCTGATTGAATAGCGTCGAATATTACTGCCGAGGGATCAGCACCCTCCGAATGCTTTATTACATTAACTCCTAATCGCTTACCCCATTCTTCTAACTGTTCGCTTGCTGCTGCCCTAAAAGTATCTGCAGCTGCAAGTAGAACTGTTTTGCCTTCCTTTTGAAATCTATCTGCTATTTTTGCAATTGAGGTAGTTTTACCGGAACCGTTAACTCCTACCATTAATATTACTAATGGCGTCTTTTCAGATAGCTTTAATTTTTCTCCCTTATCTATCAGTTCTTTTATTATTTCTTTAATTTGAGATTTTACACCTTCAGGATCTCGTATTCTATTCTTCTTTACTTCTTCTCTTAATCGTTCAGTTATTTTAAAAGTAGTATCCATTCCGATATCCGAGGTGATCAATGCTTCTTCTAACTCCTCGAGCATTTCCTCGTCTACTTCAGGTCGGTTTAAGATAACATCTTCTATCTTTTCCTGTAGTCTCCCAAAGAATGATTTCTTCTTTTTTTCAAACAATACTATACCTCCATTACAAATCTATTTCATCTCCAAGCTTTAGTGAAATAACTCTGGATACACCCTGTTCTGGCATTGTTACACCGTAGAGAACATCTGCATATTCCATAGTAGCTTTCTGGTGAGTGACTAATGTAAATTGTATATCTTCAAAACTCTTTAGATAACGCACAAATCTATCTATATTCGCATCATCAAGGGATGCCTCTACCTCGTCTAAAATGCAAAAAGGAGTAGGCTTGGCTTTTAATATAGCAAACATCAGGGCAATAGCTGTCAATGTCTTCTCTCCACCTGACATCAGATTTATATTCTGAAGTTTTTTCCCTGGCGGCTGGGCTACAATTTCAATTCCTGTCTCAAGCGGGTTTGATGGATCCTCCAGCCTAAGTTCAGCAGATCCTCCTCCAAACAGCGCCCTGAAAGCCTCTTCAAAATTAATCATGATTTTATCAAAGCTTTCTTTAAAATTCCTTTTGATTATACCATCCATATCATCAATAATTTTCACTAAAGAATCTATGGCTTCGAGCAAATCACTCCTCTGTTCTGTAAGAAAATCATATCTTTCTTTGACGCTTTCATATTCTTTAATAGCCCCTACATTAACATCTCCTAATTCCTTAATCCGCGCCCTGATTTCACGACTTTCCCTTGTCATAGAAGACATCGATAATTTATTATCTTTGAACTCCATTGCTTGCAGATATGATATCTCGAAATCTTCCCAGAGTTTTTCTTTATATGAATCTACTTGGGTTTCATTCTTGGCAAGTTTCAATTCTAGCTCATGTTTACTTGATTGATAATTTAAAAGCAAGTTTTCAGCGGATTCTTTCTTACTTTGAACCTCTTCTAAATATGTACTTATTGAATTTCTCTCTTTTTGAATACCTTCGATAAAATCTTCAGCTTCTAACTTTTCTTTTTCAAGTTTTGAAAGCTTTTCAGAAAAGCCATCTTCTCTCTGACGCAAATCAGCTTCCTGGCTTTTTAGGGTATTCAATTGCTCATAGCGAATCTTTATATCATTTTCATATTCTGATATATAAGATTCGATCATTCTTAATGTTTGCTCTATATTTTCTTTATTATTCTTAGTCGAGTTTACCTCTATCCTGATCTGTGTTATCTCTTCTTTTAATGACTCCTGTTTTGCTATTAATTCTTCGTGTTCTTTAATTGATTTTTTAATTATATCTTCTGATTCTTTTATTTTTAGCTCAGCATCATCAACAACTGACTGTAGTCTTTCAATCATATCGTCAGCTGAGATTCCCTCTTTGTCAATATTTTCAATTTCTTTATCCCATTTGCTTTTAGCCCCTTCAATTTCCGACATGCCAGATGATAAACTTTTAAGCATGTTCTCACAATTGAAAAGTTCTATTTCACTATTCCTGTATTCTCTATCTAAATTTTCAATATAATCTTTGATCTCCGCAAGTTTACCGATTGTGTATTGTAGGTCTTTATTGATATTGTTTTTACTTTCTTGTAGCTTTCTAATCTCCTGTTCTAATCTTTTTGCTTCAGATTTTCTTTCCAACAAACCAGATATCTTGTTGCGATAAGCACCTCCGGTGATAGCTCCTCCCGAATTGATAATTTCACCATCCAGCGTAACAAAACGAAAGACACCAGAAGCCTTCTTAGATAAAGCAATAGCATTTGACAGATTATCAACAATTACTACTCTTCCTAAAAGGTACTCCATTATGTTGCGATATTTATTATCAAATTTGATACAATCAGTCGCTAAACCTTTAAATCCAGACATTTCACTGATAGAATCCTTCATATTTGGCGCATAGGGTTTGATTCTGGAAAGGGGAAGGAAAGTAAGGCGACCAGCCCTGTTTTCCTTAAGCATTCTAATTGCATCTTGAGCATCTTTTTCATCGTTGCAAACAATATTTTGCATTGCAGGTCCTAGGGCTGTTTCTATTGCTGTCTCATAACCTAAGGGGACCTGTATCAGATCGGCAACAACCCCATGAAGACCCTGTAGATTTTTCTTCATTATAAATTGAACACCTTGGTTATAGCCCTCATAGGAGCTTTCCATTTCTTCAATTGTCTTTTGTCTGGCATATGCTTGTCCAATAGCTATTTTTGTTTTTTCAAGTTCTTTGATTAAGGTATTTTGCCTGTTTAGGCAATCATTGTATTCTGTAGATTTTTCCTGCTTATTTTTAGCTATTTGCATTAATTTGGATTCAATTAATTCTTTATCCTGTGAAGCTATTTGAAATTTATCTTTTAAGCCTACTTCCTCTGTTATGGAAAGTTCTTTTTCTGATAATATTGAATCCTTTCTTTTGTCAAGTGTATCTTTTAAGCTGTTTAAGCTGTTTATCTCACTTTTTTTACCTGCAATGAAGCTATGCTGCTCGTAGACCCTATTCTTATTATCCTCTATTACCTTAAAAACATCATTAGTAACTTCGTTGATACTATTTAACTCTTCATTCTTTTCTTCAAGTTTTTGCGTTAAGTCTTTAAGCTCTTTTTCTATCTCTTCTTTTGTTTCACTTAATTCCTTTACGTTTCCCTCTTCCTTTTCTTTTTTCTGTGCCAGTGAAGATAGCTCATCGTTTAAACGTTCCTGTTCTTTAACAAGAGTTGATAATTTCTCTTTTCTAAGCTCATTTTCACCTTTAAGGGAACTGATGGTATCATTACATGAGATCAGTTTGTCCCTTGCTTCATTGCTTAAACGATCTAGTTCTTCTATTCTTGCCCTTTTTTCTATAATTTGTTTATCGATATTTTCTTTTTCTTGTTTATATGTATCTATATAACCGGAAAGTTCAAGAAGATCATCTTTTATGTACTCGTTTTTAAGTTCTAAACTTTCAACGTTTTTAAGGATGATATTTACTTCTATCTTCTTGTAACGCTCTCTTAAATCAAGGTATTCTTTAGCTTTTTCGCTTTCTTCCTTAAGGGTGTCAATTCTTGATTCTATCTCCGCTATTATGCCATTTACACGGTCAAGGTTGACTTTAGAAGATTCAAGCTTGCGCTCGGACTCCGCTTTTTTGCTCCTATATTTAACTATGCCTGCTGCCTCTTCAAAGATCTGTCGGCGGCTCTCAGGCTTATTGCTCACTATGTCTGCTATTTTACCCTGTCCAATTATAGAATAGCCTTCTACACCTATGCCTGTATCCATTATTAATTCCCTGATGTCTTTAAGCCTACAGGGAACCTTATTAATTAAATATTCACTTTCTCCAGAACGATACATCCTCCTGGTTATCGCTACTTCCGAATAATCGATAGGAAGAATGTTCTTGGTATTGTCTATTACGAGGGTTACCTCTGCCATGCCTCTTGATTTACGATTAGCAGTACCAGAAAAGATTACCTCTTCCATCTTCCCACCACGTAACATTTTCGGACTTTGTTCACCAAGCACCCAACGAATGGCATCTGATATATTGCTTTTTCCACTTCCGTTAGGTCCGACAATGCAGGTAATCCCATCATGAAATTCAATACTTACAGGTTCGGCAAATGATTTGAAACCATGAATATCAATCCTTTTAAAATACAACCCTTATACCTCCAATGCAGCCTTTGCCGCATTTTGTTCTGCTTCTTTTTTAGTCTGACCTTCACCTATTCCCAACATATTACCATTTGCCCATAAGCTGACGTAAAAGGTTTTGTTATGGTCAGGCCCTTTCTGCTTATCCAACCTATATGTTATTTCCGATATCCCTTGTGCCTGTAAGCGCTCTTGGATTTCGCTTTTAAAATCAGTGTTAAGCTTTCCTGCCAAAGCTAGTTCAACAGTATGCTCAAAAGTATTCAGGACAAACTTTCTGGCATCCTCCATACCACCATCAAGGAAGATTGCTCCTATTAAAGCTTCCATGGCATCAGCAATAATGGAGTTTCTTTCCCTGCCTCC
Organism: Clostridiales bacterium; assembly: GCA_012523915.1. GTDB lineage: Bacteria > Bacillota > Clostridia > Peptostreptococcales > Anaerovoracaceae > JAAYHT01. Next base: position 2,960 of record JAAYSU010000040.1, on the reverse strand, counting down.
ATTATTTTCCTCTCCCCTTCCTAGACGAAGATATTTATTTATACCTAAATGCTTACCGCATTTTGCAAGTGAGGATTCACATACTACTTTTGATCTAAGCTTTGATAGACGTCCTTCTTCCACATCGGTCATCAATTTATAAAGATACTCACTTATTATGGCATCAAAAATGGCATCACCTAAAAATTCCAACCTTTCGTTATTTTTAGATGATGTTTTATCTGTTTCCTCATTGCTATATGAGCTGTGTGTTAATGCATTCTTCAAAAGTTCTTTGTCTTTAAATTGATAATTGATAATCTTCTCAACTTCGCTAATCACTTATAATTACTTCCTCTAATTCCAGTACAGAGTCTTGAATCATCTGAACCACATTATTCTCTGCATATGGAATGCCCTTTAAAATTGTATTTTTAACCGCATTAGCATTTGATGAGCCGTGCATTTTAACAAGTGCACCTTTAACTCCTAATATTGGGGCACCACCATATTCTGAGTAATCAAATAGATCTCTAAGTTCTTTTAATTTGCCTGAAAGCAATAGTGCTCCTAGTTTAGATAATGCATCTGATAAAAATTCGCTTTTAATCAACTTAAGTAAATTCCAAGCTAACCCTTCGGTCATCTTCAGTATGATGTTACCAACAAATCCATCACATACGAGAACATCACATACCCCTTTAGGTATTTCCCTTGCTTCAATGTTCCCAATAAAGTTGAGGCTGCTTTTTTCTAATAACTCATAAGCTGCTCTTACTACCGTCGTACCCTTATTCTCTTCAGTTCCGATATTTACCAGGCCAACCGTCGGTCTTTCAATATCCAATACCTTTTGCATATAAATGCTTCCCATGGTAGCAAATTCCAATAAATTATTTGGTTTGCATTCCACATTAGCTCCAGCATCAACTAAAAGGGATACACCTCTTCTTCCCATTACCGGATAAGTTGCAGCAATCGCAGGACGGTCTATTCCTTGAATTCTTCCAAGGATAAACAGACCACCGGCCATAATTGCACCAGTGTTCCCGGCAGATATTAATAGGTCTGCTTCCTTGTCCTTAACCAGATTAATCCCCTTCACCAATGATGATTCTACCTTTGTTCTAACTGCTCTTACTGGAGCATCTTCATTCTTTATTACTTCTGGAGCATGTACAATTTTTATCTGCTTTTTATTATATCTATACTTCCTTAATTCATTTTGAATCTGTGTTTTATCTCCAACTATAATTATCTCATCAGATATCAGCTTGCTTACTTCAACACAGCCTTTTACAATTTCCCTTGGTGCATTATCTCCACCCATACCATCAACAGCTATTCTCATAGGTTGTCTCCTTTTTTATTCATACTAAAACCCATTTGTTTTTCAGTTTATCATACAGATTTATCAATTGCAAGAAAATGCAACGGCGCCACTTAAAGCAGACATTTAATCCTCTATTTTCAATATTGATACCTCGTAAGCTACCTTTGTTGTAACATTTCCCTCTTCATCTTTCTTTCTATATTCCCTGCTCTGTATCCTACCAGTGATTTGAATTCTTGTACCTACTTCTAAGCCACCTCCGTAGTTCGCATTGCGTCCCCAAGCGATGCAGGGAATATAGTCTGACTTATTATACATCCGATTAACTGCCAACATCATATCGCAGATTTCTCTTCCCAAAGGAGATATCCTGCGCACCGGAGGCTTACATAAAAAACCATCAAGATAGACATTGTTCTCATCCGGCAATGTCAGATCTTCTGCTAATTCAAATTCTCTTGCAAATACCACTATATTAAGCCTATTCTTCCCATCAACAGTTTCGTTATAGGTTCTGATCTGTCCAAAGATATGTACCCTATCATCAGGTTTTAAAGTATGGTTCCAGATTAGCCTATCGGATATCACTATAGGTATCTCATCCACATACCCACTTCTTCTTTCAATGCCTAATATAAAAGTATAGAAAGTTTCCCCGTATGTTTTATGGCTGTATTCCGGTGTATTAATAATTGTACCTCGTAATTCCGTCTGATTCGTCTCTAATCCGTTTTTCACTATCTTATCCCCCTTCGCTAATTTAATATCTGTTTCCCCGCACTATCCATGTAGTAATCATCCCAATAAATCAATTCACCAATAGGAACTATTTCATATCCTTCAGCTTTTAAAGCCTCTAGTATCGGCGGAAGGTATTCCTCTACATAGGTAGCATGGTTGTGAAATAGAACAATTGATCCTGGTTCAACCCTGCTAATAATCCTATGTATTATCTCATCTGCCGATAATTCCTTCCAATCCAAACTATCTACTGACCATTGAATCACCTTATAGCCAAGCTCCTCACAGGTTTCAATCAAAGCATCATTGTAGGTACCGAAAGGTGGACGAAACAGCCTTGGTTTCTGCCCCGTAAGACTCTCTATTGTCTCACCTGTTATTATTAATTCTTCAATCATCTGTTCCTTAGAAAGACCTGTCATATCCGGATGAGTTGCAGAATGATTGCCCACCTCATTTCCTCTCTTTGCAATTTCTTTAACATCATCCGGATATTTCTCAGCCCAAAAATTAACAAGAAAAAAAGTCGTCTTTACGTCGTATTCATCTAAAATATCCAAAATTGGTATAGTGTGATCATTACCCCAGGCTGCATCAAATGAAATTGCTATTTTTTTCTCATCAGTATGAACACAATAGATAGGTAGTTTCCTCTCATCACCAATTACAAATGTAAGTCCCCCTATAAGCAGAAAAGCTGCTATGCCGATCAAAATTACACCTCTTTTATATGGCAATATGTTATTTTTTATTCTTCTTCTCACAGATACATACACCTTTCAAGAAGTTCTTTTTATAATATTATTCGCAAAAAAAATACGTATGACCAAATAAGTATTCATACGCATAAAAAAATTATATAATACTAAAAAATGGAGATTGTATCCAAAAGAATGCAACCTCCATC
>JAAYSU010000039.1 GCA_012523915.1 Clostridiales bacterium | reverse complement strand
AGGTGTAAACTGTGAGTGATCCATAGTGATTCGCCTTTCTGTGAAATTGTTTCTCGTAAAAACTATTTTACAACAGAAATCGTCACTATGGATTTTTTATTAGTTCAACTTCATTTTACAATTCGCCTAATTATAAGAATTAAATATATCCCCTCGTTAAAATTAAAACAGTTTGTCCCAACACTTTGTATTTATATCATTCATTTTAACAAATTAATTCATAAAAGACAAAAACCAAAACATAATAATGATACTGCAATATAGTAATATGCTTGAATTTAGGATATAACTGTTTTATTATAGCTTACAAGGGTACATAACAATAATATTAATAATATATAATGGGGGGGGTTATAATTGGAGTTTAAAGATGTAATAAAAAAAAGACAAAGTATTAGAAGGTATACAGATCAGGATATCCCAAAAGAGGATATTTTAAAAATCTTAGATGCTGGTAGGATAGCACCCTCGGGGAAAAACTGTCAAAACTGGCACTTCATCGTTGTGAAAAATAACGATCTGAAGCAGAAAATTGCAAAAGCTATAACAGACAAGAATGAAGAGATATCCAAAAAGATGGATGAAAAAGATCCTGATAGAGGTAATCGCTTCCGTAAGTTCGTAAAAAACTTTACCCTTTTCTATTTAAATGCACCTGTATTAGTAATAGTATATGCAACCAACTATTATCCTAGCGGATATTACGAATTAGAGTTTGCTGATTATCCGCAGGAAGAAATGGATAAGCTATTTATCCCAAATCCCGGCATGCAGAATATTGGTGCAGCACTTCAAAATATGTCCCTTGCTGCAGTGGATTTAGGATACGGCTCTTGCTGGATGACAGGTCAAAACTACGCAAGGGAAGAGATAGAGGCGGTGCTTAAAGAAGAAATAGGCTTTGAAAAAGAGGGCTACTTCTTAGCCTGTATGCTTAGTCTGGGAGTTCCAGCTGACGGAAACAGGAGTCCGGGAAGAAAGGATCTCTCTGAAATAACTACATTTGTTGATTAACCTAAAGGCTTCACATCGAAGCCTTTTTACTTTCTTATTCCTTTCCCTCTTACAAAATTTCTCAATTTATGCTATCATGTAGTATCAATCTTAAAGTAAAGGAAATCCAATATGCGTCGCATCTTTAATAGATCAACTAAATCCAGCAATACAAGTAAAAGAAAAGTAAAGAGAATATATGCTTCCCCTGACATCGGATTAACCAGTGAGCAGGTTAATATGCGTATAAATCAGGGTCTATATAACAAAGAGGTAGAATCTCCAACAAAATCTACTTCAGAAATTATCTTGGGAAACATCCTTACCTATTTCAATTTGATATTTTTCGTACTAGCCCTTGCTCTAGTCGCAGTAGGTTCATATCAAGATTTACTTTTCATGGTCATAGTTGGCGCTAATTTAATAATCGGAATAGTTCAAGAACTAGATGCAAAACGCAAGCTCGATGAGCTAGTCATTATATCCGAGACCATGGCAACGGTGGTAAGGGATCGTAAAGTAATGAAAATCCCGGTAGATCAACTCGTCCTTGACGATATCGTAATACTCAGTCGGGGAAGCCATATCTATGCCGATGCAGAGCTTCTTGAGGGTGAAGTCATGGTCGATGAATCACTTGTAACAGGAGAGTCAGATGAAATCCCTAAAAAAAGAGGAGACTTCCTTTTATCAGGTAGCTTTATTGTATCAGGAGAATGCAAAGCAAGGCTTGAAAATATAGGAGAGGATTCCTTCGTATCCCAGCTCACTCTCGCTGCAAAGAAGGGTAAAAAGAGACAGCCAGCAGGTATGATGAAGTCCCTTACAAGGCTTTTACAGGTCATAGGTGTACTGATTATTCCCATAGGAGTCTTTTTATATAGAAGACAGGTTATGATTCTCGGCCTCACCATTAAAGAGGGAGTAGAAAGCACTACTGGCGCATTGGTAGGAATGATCCCTGCAGGCCTCTACCTTTTAGTCAGCGTTGCACTGGCTGCAAGCGTTGTCAGAATTGCAAAGAAAGAAACGGTAGTTCATGAGTTTAAATCGGTAGAAACCCTTGCACGTGTCAACGTTCTCTGTCTGGACAAGACTGGAACAATCACAGAAAACGACATGAAAGTAACCGACCTGATTCTGCTTAATGAAGACATTGCAGATGAGAAAGCGGTAAGGCGCCTTCTAGCGGATTTTGCTGCAAATCTTCCTGCTAATAATGCCACCATGCAGGCAATAAAAGATCATTTCAAATCTTTTCACCCAAGACGGGCAAAGGAAATTCACGAGTTTACTTCAAAAACAAAACAGAGCCGAGTTCTATTTGACAACAATGAAGAATTCATCCTTGGAGCTCCTGAAATTGTTCTAGGAGATCAGGTTTATTTATATGAAGATCTTATCAATGCCCATGCATCCCTTGGAAAGCGGGTACTTTTATTTGGTTCTTATAGATACGGCTATACTGAACCCCTTGCTCTTGTAATTCTTGAAAATCCCGTGAAACCAACCGCTAAAGATACCTTTTCCTACTTTATAGATCAAGGGGTAGAATTAAAAGTAATATCAGGTGATAACCCTCTTACGGTGTCAATAGTTGCAAAACAGGCAGGCATCCCTAAAGCTGATAATTATATAGATGCAACAACCCTAACCTCCCTTGAGGATTTAGAAGAGGCAGTTAGAAAATATACTGTTTTCGGAAGGGTCACACCGGAACAGAAGAAGCAGGTCATAAAAGCATTAAAAAAAGCAGGCAAAACGGTGGCGATGACAGGCGACGGAATCAACGATGTACTTGCCCTAAAAGAAGCTGACTGCAGCATCGCTATGGCATCAGGCAGCGATGTTGCCTCTCAGGTTTCTGACTTAGTACTTTTAAGTTCCAACTTTGATTCCTTGCCCTCTGTAGTTGCTGAAGGCCGCCGTGTAATAAATAATATTGAACGGACAGCCTCACTCTTCCTTGTCAAGAACATTTTTTCCTTCGCCCTGGCACTGATATCTATTACAGCTGTTTTTGCTTATCCCCTGACACCAGCCCAGCTTGCGCTTGTGAGCGGACTTACTATAGGAGTGCCAGCCTTCTTCCTTGCCCTTGAACCTAATAGCGAACTTGTAAGGGGGAATTTTCTAATCAATGTACTCTACAAAGCTTTTCCTGCGGCTTTGACTAATCTGTTTATAGTTATAATTGCCGTACTGTTTTCAATAGCTTTTAAAATGCCTCTTGCTGAAATATCAACGGTTACAACCATCCTAATAGCCTTCGTAGGCTTTTGTATGATATGGCGTGTAAGCACTCCATTTAACTTAAGACGCATTATATTATTCGTCTCACTGATAATAGCTTTTATTATAATCCTTATCTTTGTTCCGAGCCTGTTTTCACTGTCACCCTTGAGTCTAGGAAGCGGTTTGGTTCTATTTGTCCTCGCCCTTTTAATTATTCCTGTGATGAATTTCTTTACTAAATGCTTCGAAAAGGTTACCGAACTAATAAAAAGGTAATTAAATAGCTTGAGCTATCCTGTCTCCTGCTTCCTTGGTACCTATTTTTTTCATGCCCTTACTCATTATATCTTCAGTTCTGTATCCGTCTTTTAATACTGATTTTACTGCTTGTTCAACCGCATCAGCTTCTTCAGAAAGACCCAATGAAAACCTTAACATCATAGCGACGGATAATATCGTAGCCATAGGGTTGGCTATATCCTTTCCTGCAATATCAGGAGCACTGCCATGAATAGGTTCATATAGTCCAAAGTTTCCTTCAGCCAGGCTTGCAGAAGGAAGCATGCCGATTGAGCCTGTTATCATGCTTGCTTCGTCTGTAAGTATATCTCCAAAGATATTATTGGTAACTATTACATCAAATTGTTTAGGTTCTCTAATTAACTGCATTGCAGCATTGTCAATATACATATGTGTAAGCTCAACATCAGGATAGTCCTCCGCTACTCTATCAACCACACTTCTCCAGAGCCTTGAACTCTCAAGGACGTTGGCCTTGTCCACACTTGTAAGTTTCTTTCTGCGCTTTTTAGCCATTTCAAAGGCTACTTTAGCTATTCTCTCAACCTCTTTTTCGGAATATATCTCTACGTCATATGCAGCAGGTCCATTTTCCGTATCCTTGTACCCCTTCTCACCGAAATATATTCCCCCTGTTAATTCCCTTACTACTATAAGGTCTAATCCCCCTTCTACAGCTTCCTTTCTAAGAGGGCATGCATCGGCTAATTCGGGAAATAGTATTGCAGGTCTGATATTTGCAAAGAGACCAAGCTGTTTTCTTAAGCCTAAAATAGCCTGTTCCGGTCGCTTATCTCCAGGGAGCTTATCCCATTTAGGGCCTCCTACAGCTCCAAGCAATACGCTGTCGCTATTTTTACACCCTTCGACAGTCTCCGTAGGAAGGGCTACACCTTTTTCGTCTATTGCACATCCCCCTGCCAATAGGTCTTTATAGATAAATCTATGGCCGAACCTGTCTCCAACTTTATTTAAAACCTTCTTTGCTTCCTCTATGACCTCGGGCCCTATGCCATCTCCTTTTACAACAGCTATACTATAGTCCATCTAAAGATTCTCCTTTACGTAATTTACAAGGCCTTCACTAGCTATTATCTTTTGTAAGAAGTCAGGGAAGGGCTCTGCCTGATAAACTTCTCCTTTGGTAAGGTTAGTGATCTTTCCTGTCGTAAAATCAACTGTAACTTCATCCCCTGCTGATATTTTTCTAGCAGCCTCTTCACATTCGAGTATGGGCAGACCCGTATTGAAGGAGTTTCTGTAGAATATCCTTCCAAAGGAAGGAGCTATGACACACTGCACACCGGCAGCCTTTATAGCTATAGGTGCATGCTCCCTTGAGGAGCCACAACCGAAGTTATTTCCTCCCACAATAATGTCTCCCTTTTTAACCTTTTTAGCGAAGTCTTTATCTATATCCTCCATGCAGTGTTTTGCTAATTCATCCGGATCAGGAGAGTTTAAATAGCGTGCGGGTATGATGACATCGGTATCAACATTATCCCCATATTTAAATACGTATCCCATCTATATCCTTCCTTTCTATTATAAATCCTCAGGGCTAATTATCTTTCCAGCAACAGCTGATGCGGCAGCTACCGCAGGACTTGCAAGATAGACCTCAGAATCAGTATGACCCATTCTTCCTACGAAATTACGGTTGGT
>JAAYSU010000038.1 GCA_012523915.1 Clostridiales bacterium | reverse complement strand
TTTTCTTCTAGTAACTCTTTAACTCTTTCCAGCTCATCTACTGTCGTATGAATAATAAGCTCATCATGTACCTGGAGTATCAATCTAGACTTAAGGCCTTCCTCTATTAATTGGTTGTGGCAACGTATCATAGCAAGCTTAATTATATCTGCAGCACTTCCTTGAATAGGACTGTTCATAGCCAGTCTTTCCGCGGCCTGCCTTGCCATGAAATTACTTGATTTCATGCCATGAATCGGCCGCTTACGGTTCATAATCGTAGTAACATAGCCATCACGTTTACATTTTTCTATCTGGTAATCCATGAATTCCTTAACATAAGTATACTTTTTAAAATACTCATTAATATATATTTCAGCCTGTTTTCTTGAAATATTTAGCTCAGTAGCAAGTCCATAGCTACTCATTCCGTATATAACGCCGAAGTTTACAGCTTTAGCGTTGCTTCTTTGAAGTGGAGTAACTTCAGACTCAGCTATTCCAAAAACCCTTGAAGCTGTAGCTTTATGAATATCTGCACCTTTGTTAAAAGCTTCTATTAGGGCTGGGTCCTTTGACATATGAGCTAAAACTCTTAATTCAATCTGCGAATAGTCAGCACCAACTAAACAATAGTTCTCATCATCAGGTATAAAAGCTTTACGTAGATTCCTTCCTACTTCCTGGCGAATAGGTATGTTCTGTAAGTTAGGTTCGGTGCAGCTAATACGCCCTGTCGCAGTTACAGTCTGCTGAAAATGAGCGTGAATCTTGCCATCTTTATGAATTAAAGGTAAAAAGCCTTCAATGTATGTGCTGTTGAGTTTAGATAGTGTACGGTACTCCAATATTAAATCAATTATCTCATGTTCACTTCTCAAACTCTCTAGCACTTCTGCACTTGTAGAATAGCCTGTCTTATTCTTTTTACCTGCTGTTAGCCCTAGCTCTTCAAAGAGAATAGTTCCTAGCTGTTTTGGGGAATTTATATTAAACTCATGACCTGCCGCCTGATATATTTTATTCGCTAATGAATCTATTTGCTCAGAAAGCACATTCCCTGCATTAATCAATTCATCTTTATCTACCGAAAAACCCTGGGCTTCCATTGAAGCTAAAACTTTTATAAGTGGAAGCTCAATCTGCTCAAAAACAACTGATAATTCTTCTTCTACTAATTTCTTTTCCAATATTTCTTTAAGATTATAAACAGTATCGCACCAATTCAAGCTATAATCTTTAAGCTCATTATTATCGTTTAAGAAATCCAACTGCATATTATCAGATTGATTTTCTGCTTTAATATCTTTATGGAAGTATTCTATTGACAATAGATTAAGGTCATAGCTACTCTTTTCCGGTTGTAGTAGATATTGTGCTATTGCAGTATCAAAAACTGTATCTGGTTCCCACTCAAAGCCATTACAGAATAATGCATAGTAATCTGACTGAAGCTGATGACCAATTATCTTAACATCTTTTTTAAAGACATCTTTTATTTTATTTAATATACCGTCTATATTTGCATCTATATAATAGTGATTCTTGTTAGTTGAAATAGCAATCGAATAAATCTTGGGTATATCGATATGGTTGTTATCACTGAAGACCTTAAGGCAAATCGTTTTATCCTTTTCTATTTCATTGGCTAGTTTCTCAATATCTTCAATAGAGCTTACATTAGTTATTGGCTTTTTTACCTGATCAACTTCTGTATCCGTATTGAGCCTTAATTTCTTTAAAAAACTATTAAAATTCAGCTTCTTATATATCTCTATAAGTCTTTCATAATCCGGTTCTTCTACCTTCAATTCGGAAAAATTTATTTCTATAGGAACATTTGTATTTATCTCAGCCAGTCTCCTGCTTAACAAGGCCAATTGGATATTTTCTTCTACCCTATTTTTTAATTTCTCACTCTTTATATCTTCAATATTAGATATTAGATTAGCAATAGTGCCGAATTGATGGATTAAATTTTGTGCAGTCTTTTCTCCTATCCCAGGTATACCGGGGATGTTATCTGATGCATCGCCCATTAGTCCTTTAAAATCAACATATTGGTCTGCATTAAAGCCATATTTTTCGAGCATTGTTGATTCGTCATATAAATCAAACTCTGAGATGCCTTTTCTAGTGATCATTACTTTTGTTTTTCCTGAAGCAAGTTGAAGCGCATCCTTGTCTCCTGTGATTATAATCGGATCAAGACCTTCTTCTTCACCCCTTTTGGCTAGTGTTCCAATGATATCATCCGCCTCAAAGCCGTCAATTTCAAGGATTTTTATTTTCATAGATTCTAGCACTTCCTTTAATAATGGAAGTTGCATTGCAAGTTCAGGAGGCATCTTCGGTCTACCTGCTTTATAGTCTTTAAATTCTTCATGTCTAAAAGTTGGCGCCTTCCTATCAAATGCTACGGCAATATAATCTGGCATATATTCTCTTTGAATCTTTTGTAAAATATTAATAAAACCGTATACCGCATGGGTATACAGTCCTTCTTTTGTCATCATTGGTCGCTGTATTGCATAATAAGCACGAAAAACTAGGCTATTACCGTCAATAACAACTAATCGGTTCTCCCTTGTCTTGTTGTGGCTCATATATTTCTCCTTCCGAACCCATCAATACCATACGGGTATTTACAGTATTTCCTTCAGAGTCCATTGTTATTAGAATATTAAACACATATTCCCCTGTCTCTTCCTTCTGATTATAGGATAAAATTTCGTAATCTACATTTCCTAGATATTGCTTTATCAAGCGTTCATATTCGACATATTCGTCAGTCACCCTACTAGGCTCTAAAAATAATTCTCTTTTGGTGACATCATCTTGATAAGACTCTTCCATATCATTATTATCTATATATAGAGGTGCATATTCTCCACCACTTAAACCGTCTGATTCCATACTGGCTATAGAAATCTCATCAGAGGCTTCATCTGGTAACCCTATACCACTATTATACATTGTTAATGTAATAAATCCAACAACAAAACATGCGGCTATTGCAGCTGCAATCTTGGTTATGCGCTTTTTATTCTGCTTTTTAATAATTGCCCCTTTAGACTCCCTTATTTTCTTTCCTTCCTCACGAATAGCATTCTTTAAACGCAGTTCGAAATGTTCGGGAATATCCTCTTGAGGGATACTTTGAAGGATATCTATAATATGCTCAATATCTTTATCTAGATTTTTTTCATCATGCATTTTGATACCCTCCTTTCTTTCTATATTAATTAGACGTAGATGAAATCGTTTTGTTCCATTAGTTTATTTCTTAGCCTTTGTCTTGCTCTGTTTAATCTTGACTTTACAGTACCTACTGAGCATTCTAAGATTTGGCTAATTTCATCATATGTAAAACCCTGGATATCTCTTAGAATAATGACCTCTCGATGCTCAAGGGACATCATGTTAAGACATTCCAGTACATGGTTTGTTTTTTCATTAATATCAAGTATTTCCTCAGGTGTGGGAGAATCATCGGTGATATCGATCGTAGTATCTTCATCGTCTTTCAAGACATTGATGCTATATACATTCTTTTCCTTTTGTTTTTTTCTTAAAATATCATAGCAAGTATTAACTACTATACGATAGACCCAGGTATCGAACTTACAATCACCTTTGAATTGTTCGAGATGCCGAAAGACCTTTATTAAACTCTCTTGCAACGCATCCATTGCGTCATCTTCGTCTCTAAGAAAACGTAAAGCTGTATTATATGCCTTTGTTTTACAGCCTGTAATAAGTATTTCAAAGCTCTCATCGCAACCAGCTTTAGCTTTTTCTATTAGACCTTTTTCATTAAAATTTAATGACATGTTAATTCTCTTTTCAAACCTATGTATAATTGGTATACTCGGATTATAGCATAAGTAAAAGATGGAGGCAATTATGTACGATTATCACACTCATACAAACTTTTCTGAAGATGGCAATGCACCAATGGAAATTATGGTTGAATCCGCAATTAAATTAGGATTGAAAGAAATGGCTATAACAGACCATTATGATCCAGACTATCCGGATCCAAATTTCTTTTTTGACTTAGATTTTGATTCTTACCATAACGAAATGGAAACTAATGCGGTTAAGTACCGCAATAAAATAAAGATTGTTAGAGCTATAGAAATAGGCATACAGCATGGTTCGACATTAGATAAGTGCAAAAACGCTTCGAATTCCTATGACTATGACTTTATTATGGGATCTTTTCACTGTGCCGAAGGGCTTGATCTTTACAATGGAGATTTTTTTGAAAGCCGCACAACTGAAGATGCTTATATAGCATTCTATAAATATGTTTATAATTGCTTAAATGAATTTAATGATTTTGATGTATTAGGGCATATAAATGTAATCGATAGATATGGGGAATATATCCCAGATTCATCAATTTATGTTGATATTATAACCGATATACTCTCACTTCTGATATCTAAGGGGAAAGGAATTGAAATTAACACCTCTTCTTTCAGATACGGAATGGGCGACCATACTATACCCACAGATGAAATTCTTAAAATTTATTACAAACTTGGTGGTGAAATAATCACAGTGGGTTCGGATGCACATTACCCTCAAGATTTAGGTTATAAACTCAGCTGGGCTTTTGAAAAAGCTAAAAGTATTGGTTTTAAGTACATTGCTAGCTACGACCAACGTAAACCGTCGTTTATTAAAATACCCTAATTACATCCAGGTCGGTCTCATGTAGAGTTTAATTGGAAATATATTGTCCAAGCTATCTGAAGCTTCTTCACATAGACTTTCTACACAACAGTTGTAAACAAGCGGCACATTAAGTATTTCTGATATTTGATTACATAGTTCTCTACCTTTTATTATATCAGAAATCTGTGTTTCCCTTAATAAGTGGGTGTTGTTAACAAGACCGCTTACATTTAGACCTATTTCTTTTTGGATTTTGTATATATGATCCAACGCACCTTCTACAGTAGAGGTTTCAGGTCGGTTTGCATTGATAACGCAAAGTATTTGTGTTTCATCATTATCGAAATATTTAATGAATTGGTTTAGAATTCTAGCCCCGCTATCGTCTCCCCCAACGTCAACAACAGTATTATAGGTTTTATCTTCAAGCGGCTTCCTTATAGTCGGTGAGAGCGCAGGAAGATCTGCAGCAATATCAAATTGAAAAGCATTGCTGTGGACTTCGATGCCTCTATCCACTAACAATTGTTTACGCTCTCTGCTTCGGAAATAAACATTTGCAATATCCAAGTCAACAAGCGCAACCTTTTTATTTGATTCGGCGAGTTTCAATGCAAGATTTACTGAAATCTCTGTTTTACCACTTCCATAATGACCAAGAACAATAATGATTCTTTTCATGATTTATACCTCATATATACTCAAAATACCTAAGATCAATGAAGCTTACAGGATAATGAACGATACCCTTTAGGTTGCTGTCAATAGCTACATATCTGTTCAAATCCATTATAAAGACAGATGCGGCTTCTTCAGCTAAAATATTCTGCGCTTCTTTATAGATTTCTATCCTTTTATATGTATCTGATTCTAATATCCCTTTAAAAATCAATTGATCATACTTCTCATTAGAAAAATTAATGAAATTCCTTGGATAAGAGGAGTCAAATTGCTTAAGATTGAAGTCAGGGTCTAGCCTCCCGGGTAACCCGATTATTGTAGCTTCATGCTCTCTTCCACAGTACACTTTTTCAAGCCATATATTCCAGTCAACTAGTTCAATTTTCATATCAATTCCTGCTTCAAGATACTGTTTCCTAATCAGGTCAGCAATGCCCCCATGAATAGGATATAAATCTGGAACCTTTACTGTAAATGTTAAATCAGTAAAACCGGCATCTTCTAATAATTCTTTAGCTTTATCTATATCCTTTGAATAATAGCTAGATAGGTCCTCATACCAAATATTCAAAATAGGAGAAAAGAATGAATTAATTTCATGTGAATGAGGTGCCAACTGATCAATAATCTCTTTCCTATCAATTGCATAATTTAAAGCCTGTCTTACCCTAATATCCTGGAAAGGTTCGAATTCATGGTTTAAACCTAGAAGCTGTATATTGTTCATCGGATGGCGTTCTATAACAAATGAATCAGAGGGGATGTTTGAAATTATATCATATGAGATGGGTAAATACTGAATTTCTTTATTTAAAAGATCCATAATTGCAGTGTTTATATCATCAATTATTTTAATCTCTACTTCTTCAATTTTAGGCAATTCTTCTTCATAATAGGCCTCATTCTTCTTTAGAATCATTTTTTCACCAGGAGTATATTCTACAAACTTATATGGTCCAGCACCAATTGGTGTGGTACTTTGATTAACTCCACTGTCTTCTGGTATGATAGCCCAATAAAGATTCGAAAGGAATCTAGCATCACTGCGGTTAATATTAAATTTCACAGTATAATCATCTATTATTTCAATATTCTTAATCACTTCAGAAAATGTTGCAGTGGATGCTGAAGCCTCATCTTCAATCTTACCAGACAGTCTATCATATGTATATTTAACGTCATCAGCAGTAAGCTCGGTGCCATCATGAAAAGTGACATCTTTTCTTAAATAAAAAGTAAAGCTAGTTGCATCACTGCTTATCTT
>JAAYSU010000037.1 GCA_012523915.1 Clostridiales bacterium | reverse complement strand
GGGAGCGGTTTAGAGTTAATAAGTTGGCTGTTTTGGGATTGATACTTTTTCTAATCATTCTTTTTGCTTCAATTTTTGCCGACCTACTTTTTCCTTATGAGGAGGCACTGAGACAAGATATTCCTCAACGTTTAGATTCCCCATCGATGCAGCATTGGTTAGGGACTGATGGCTACGGAAGAGATATATTTATACGTATTGTTCATGGAGGAAAGTACTCGCTACTGATGGGTATTGTAGCTGTTTTCTTTGGATTAAGCATAGGAAGTATTATAGGTGCAACAGCAGGTTATTATGGAAAACTTTATGATTCAGTCATAATGCGATTTACAGACACTATCCAATGCATTCCTTTTATGCTATTGGCAATGGCAATAGTTGCTGCTTTAGGAACAGGACTTGTCAATGTACTAATCGCACTTACAATAGCTTTTGTACCCTACTTTATTAGGGTTATAAGGTCGGCTGTTTTATCAGTTACAGAAAATGATTTTATTGAAGCTGCTAAATCTTGTGGAACACCAAATAGGTATATAATTTTAAAGCATGTTTTGCCCAATGCAGTGGGCCCAATAATTGTTCAAGCGGCAACAGGTGTTGGTGCCATGATCCTTTGGGCTTCAAGCTTAAGCTATATTGGGATGGGAATACAGCCTCCAACCCCAGAATGGGGCTCAATGCTTTCAGAAAGCAGGCAATATATTGTTTCGGCTCCCCACACTGTTATATTCCCTGGTTTAGCGATTGTACTAACTGTTTTATCGTTGAATTTGATGGGTGATGGTTTGCGGGATGCACTAGATCCAAGATTAAAGGATTGAGGTATTAACATGGGACAGACAATTTTGAAAATCAATAATTTAAATACTATTTACAAGACTAAGCCTAAAGATGTACATGCAGTAAATGGATTAGACCTTGAGATTAAAGAAGGTGAGACCGTAGGGATTGTAGGAGAAACAGGGGCAGGTAAGACAACAACGGCCTTATCGATTATGGGTCTTCTTCCTGAAAGAACAGGAAGAATAATAGATGGGGAAATATACTACAAGGGAGAAAATTTGCTCAAGAAAAATAGACGGCAAATGCGTAAGATCCGCGGTTCTGAAATATCAATGGTATTTCAAGATCCTATGACTGCCTTGGATCCAATAATGCCAATAGGCAAACAAATACTGGAATCTTTAAAAATACATAATTATGAGAAGAAAAGTTTAGCCCAATTGAATTTAGAGGTTGATAACCTGCTTAATATGGTAGGGATTCCATCTCAGCGAAAAAATGAATTCCCCCATCAACTATCTGGTGGAATGAGACAGCGTATCGTAATTGCAATGGCATTAGCATGTAACCCAAAGCTGTTAATAGCGGATGAGCCAACAACTGCCCTGGATGTAACTATACAGGCTCAAGTTCTATCCATGATGCAGGATCTTAAAAAGAGGCTTAAGACCTCGATTATACTTATAACTCATGATTTGGGAGTAGTAGCAAATACTTGTGATAGTGTTTACATCATGTATGCCGGCCGAGTTGTAGAAAAAGGCCCAATTCAAAAAATATTTGAGGGGAGTAATCATCATCCCTACACAGAGGGACTATTTGGGGCAATACCCGATATAGAAGCAGAAGTTGAAAGGTTAAAGCCTATTGAAGGAGCTATGCCGGACCCAACTAATCTACCTAAGGGTTGTAGTTTTTATCCTCGCTGTAAGCATCGTATGGAAATCTGTGAGAAGGAGCAACCTAAAATGATGTTTGATGGGGAACACGGGCTCTCTTGTTTTCTATATCAGAAGGAGGATATAAATGGACCCACTCGTTAAGACAGTAAACCTAAAAAAATATTTCCAATCAGGGCAGGGCCTATTACATGCGGTTGATGGGATTGATATTGAAATTAAACGGGGGAAAACCCTTGGGGTTGTAGGAGAATCCGGATGTGGAAAAAGCACCTTGGGTAGGTGCGTCCTTAGATTACTTGAGCCTACCAGCGGGGAAGTCTATTTTGAGGGAAAGAATATCCTTGATTACAACAAGAACCAAATGAAGGATTTAAGGAGACAGATGCAAATTATTTTCCAAGATCCCTATTCAAGCTTAAATCCTCGAATGTCTGTCTTTGAATTAATATCAGAGCCCTTGGATATGAACAAGGTGTTTAGTAATAAGGCGGAGAAGACTGCATACGTACTTGAGCTTATGGATACAGTAGGTCTTGCAACAAGGTTTATTAATAGCTACCCCCATGAACTTGATGGAGGGCGCAGGCAGCGTATTGGAGTAGCAAGAGCACTTGCTCTGAAACCCAAGTTTATCGTATGCGATGAACCAGTGTCTGCTTTGGATGTTTCAATTCAAGCACAAATATTAAACCTACTAATGGATTTGCAAGAAGAGCGGGATTTAACATATATGTTTATTTCCCATGACTTAAGTGTTGTAAAACATATTTCTGATGAGATAGCAGTTATGTACATGGGAAAATGTGTGGAACGGGCACCTGCAAATGAGCTTTTTAAAAAGCCTATGCACCCTTACACCTGCGCTTTACTTGCAGCCATACCAACTATTAAATTAGGTCAACAGATATCCCATAATCTTATAAAAGGGGAGGTTACAAGTCCTATTAACCCTAAACCCGGATGTCGTTTTAGTAACAGGTGTGAAAAATATACAGAAGAATGTTCCAAAAGGGATTTTAAATTAGTAGAAGCAGAACCGGAGCATTTTGTAGCATGCCGCCTATATGAATAATAATTATTGTTTTATAAACGAGGTTGTAACTATAGATTAAAAAAATTTAAGAATAGGAGTAGGTATATGAAAAGATTATTTGTCGCAATGTGTTTGGTTATGAGTCTTTTCCTTTTGGCAGGACGTGGCTCAGATCAAAATGTAGCAGAAAAAGAAAGTGGAGAAAGGGAAATAGTAGTTGGGCTAACACAACCAGCTGAAAACTTGGATCAACAGACCTCCCAATCTGAAATTGATTCACAGTATTTCGCACAGATCTATGACACCTTATTTAAAAAAGATGCGGAAGGAAATTTTGTAGGAGCCTTGGCTGAAAGCTATGAGGTCTCGGATACAAAAACTGAAATATCAGTTAAACTACGTGAAGGCGTAATGTTCTCTAATGGAGAAGAATTTACGGCCGAAGACTTCCTTTATACAGTAGAACGGGGAAAAGCCAAAACAGGCACAGCCCGCTACCTTGCATCAGCTATTGACAAAGTAGAAGTTATTGATGATTACAATCTCGTTATTCACATAAGCGAACCAAATGCTGCATTGATGGAAATATTAAGTGCACTTTTTGTTATAAATAAAACGGCTACTGAAGCTGCAGGTGAACACTATGGCTTGAGCAAGGAAAATGTTTGCGGATGTGGACCCTATATCATAGAAAAGTGGGAAATTGGTGGTGACTTAATATTAGTTGCCAATGAAGATTATTACGCAGGAGCACCAGATATTAAGAGGTTACGCATGACTGGAATTACTGACTCAACTGCAGCTGTATTTGCCTTGCAAACTGGAGAAATTGATATTTATATGTCAGATGTTCCTGGCACATCCATAGCAGATATTAAAAACACTAATGGGTTAAATCTTGAAACATATTCATCAAATACATTTAATTATCTTGTTATGAATTGCGAAGATGGAATGTTTAAAGATCTGAAGATGAGAAAAGCTGTGGCTTATGCCTTAAACCGTGATGATGTTATCACTGTGGGTACAGATGGTTACGGGGTTATGACTAATACTGTGGCCAGCCCAGCATTTGCGGGGGCCCCTGAGGGAGTAAAATGGTATGATCAAGATGTTGAAAAAGCTAGAAGCCTTGTTAAAGAGGCAGGTATGGAGGGCAAAGAAGTAACCCTATATACCCTAGCCTTTGACCCCTATATTCAAATAGCAACATTAATTCAAGATCAACTTTCAAATATAGGTTTAAACGTTAAAGTACAACAGCTAGAGAATAATGCATTCATTGACCAACTTTTCGATAAGAATGATTATGAGATTGCGGTAACATTTTGGACAAGTGAAATAAAAGATTTTGACAATCAGGTTTCATCATTTTTACACACAGACTTCATGGGCTTCAGCGGAAATGTTTCCATGTACAGTGATCCCGAAATGGATAAACTCATAGAAGAAGGTCGTATGACTTATGACATGAATGAAAGAAAGGCTATTTATAAACAGGCAATGGACAAGATGTATGAGGATGTTCCTCTTGTACCCTTATTCTTTAGTGCAGGAAACAGAGCTTATACAGATGATATAACAATAGATCCGGCCATGTTGCAATATCGATATCTGAACAATTACCAATGGGTTAAGTAACAATAAATTTAGTGTACTGGTAAAGATTTAGTTCTCTAACTAAATCTTTACCCTATACTATTAGATGCATTAGGGAAGGGATAAGTAAGATGATTATTGATGCTCATGCGCATTGTGATAATACAGAATGGTTAGGATATATTGACTCTCCTGACAGGATTGTTAGTTTAATGGATTTATACGGCATAGATATGGCTGTTATTAGCTCATATAATGACGCACCAGACCTTGAAGGTAGGGTGGTAGATTATATTGACCAAGGGGCTAAAAAATATCCTGACCGCTTGATCCCATTCATTCGTGTAAATCCTGCACATGGAGAAGGCACATTAGAAGTTATTAAAGACGCTATATTAAATCGTAACTTCAAAGGTATTAAGCTACATCCGGCCAATTATATACTTTCTGCCTTTGGTCAAGAAACGATGGAGATTCTTGATCTAGCAGCAGAATATGATGTGCCGGTATTGTTTCATTGTACCGAGGACGTTAAATCCGCTCCACTGTTTATGGGTTTTGCCGCTCAAAATGCACCGGACACTAAAATGATCCTTGCCCATATGGGCGGCTTCTTTCTGACAAAAGATGCAATCAATGTATGCAAACAAAATAGAAATATCTATTTAGATACATCAGAGATTCCATTTGTAGATGCAATTAGAGAAGCTGCAGAAGTACTTGGACCGGAACGTATTTTATTCGGTTCTGATCTTCCTACTGACAATCCACAATTCGAGATTGAGAAAATTAAGGCTGCCAATTTGGGTAAAGAAGCTGAGAACCTTATATTCTGGAAGAATATTGCAAGACTACTTAAGCTAGATTTGGAAGGGGCGGACAAATGAAGATAGATGCGCATATAAAGTTAGGTGATTGTTACACAGGGGAAACATATAGGGCAGATGATTATTTACTGCTTATGGAAAAGCATGGTATAGATTTGGCTATTATTTCACCCTATAAACCTCTATCAAATGATTTATCAGAGGCAAATGAAAGGATAGCTGAGTATATAGAAAAATTCCCTAATAAGTTTATTGGGACAGTAAGAGTTAATCCATGGCAAAGGGAAGAGGCCTTAAAGATGGCAGAACAATGGCTAGAAAAAGGCTTTAAAGGGATTCATCTTTTTCCATGGGAAGAAACCTTTCAAGTAAATGATGAGCTTGTATATCCCTTGGTGGAACTTGCTGAGGTACGTCAGGTGCCAGTGGTAATCGAAGCTGGATATCCAATTGTATCCCATGTAACCAAGATTGCCGACCTTGCATATCGTTATCCAAATGTTAAATTTTATATGACTAATGCAGGTCAACTTGATTTAAGTGGAGATTCAATTAATGATGTAGGGTATTTTATGGAGCTTTTAGATAATTTACATATGGGAACATCAAGTGCTGTAGCTTATATGTGGTTAGCTTCTTTAATTAAAGATGGAAAGATAGGCAAAAGAATTCATTTTGAATCGAATTACCCTTTCACCGATCCCTACATGGAAATATATCGGATAGAGACAAATCCTATAACAGACCATGAGAAAGAGCTAGTCTTCTTTAGAAACACTAAGAGGCTATTTAATCTATAAAGTTATAAATCAACAAATATAATTGGAGAGGTCATTAAATTAATGTATGATAAATTTAAAGAAAAAATATTAATGAAATCTGGACAAATTGCTCCTGAAATAGAAAAATTAAGTGATGATATTTATCATAATCCGGAACTAAGCTATGAAGAATACAAGGCCTACAAATGGCATACGGAGCTATTAGAAAAGTATGGCTTTGAAATAGAACATAAATTATGTGATATAGATACTGCATTTTTGGCTTCATATGATTCAGGCAAACCTGGACTTACTATAGCATACCTGGCAGAATATGATGCTTTGCCAGGTATAGGGCATGGTTGCGGCCATAATATGTTAGGTGCTACTAGTACCGCAGCAGGTATTTTATTGAAAGAAGTCCTAGAGGACCTAGGGGGTAAAGTATATGTTTATGGAACGCCTGCTGAAGAAACCGATGGTGGGAAAAATATACTTGCCGATAAGGGGAAATTTGATGATGTTAACATTGCAATGATGTCTCATCCTGAAACAGGATATAGAAAAAGTGGGACCTCCTTAGCAATGAAGGCT
>JAAYSU010000036.1 GCA_012523915.1 Clostridiales bacterium | reverse complement strand
CATGGAGTATTTTCATTTAAATGGTGGTTGCTATCTATCGTGAGTATAATGCTCATCGAAACAGGCAAACACTGTTTTAATGATGTTGTGGACTATGAATCTGGTGTAGATCTTTCCATAGAACCAGATAAGGTAACCCCATATAGTGGCGGGAAAAAGGTATTGACTGAAAACCTACTCTCGGTAAAAGAAGCGAAGATAATTGGAAAGATAACACTGGCTATCGCGGCTGTAATAGGAATTTATATTGCCGTGGTTAGAGAGCCTCTAATCTGGCCAATCGGGATTTTAGGAGTATTTTTTGCAATCTCATATAGTGTCCCACCATTTTCATTTTGCTATAGAGGTCTGGGCGAAATAGTAATAGGTATTACATATGGTCCTCTTATTTTTGTAGGTATGTATCTTGTAATGGCGGGTTCGATTGACTCAATTGCCGTACTGGCTTCTATTCCATTAGGCATTTTAGTTACTAATATTATTTGGATTAACCAATATCCAGACTATGAAGCTGATAAAATGCATGGAAAGAGGAATTGGGTAGTAAGATTAGGAAAAGAAAAAGGTCTTGTAGTATACAAAATCCTTTACATAATGATTTACCTATCTTTTATCATTATAGCTGTGACTACAAGAAACTATTACTGGTTGATAAATCTTGTAACTATTCCTATGGCTATCCGGTCATATCGAATTGCCCAAGAACATTACAATAACATTCAGAACCTAATAAAAGCAAATGAACTTACATTAAAAATGTATGTGGTAATGGGAATTACTATGATAGTAACTTTCATTTTGACCTATTAGTTACTATGAAAATGAGACAGTATTATTGAGAGCATAACGTAACGACAAATTTAGTAAAATAATGAAAGGACTTTCGAGTATGTTTTGGATAATCAGTTTAACCAAAACAATAGCTCAAAGGTCTCGGGAGTGAGACGATGTTAGAAAAGCTTAAAAGTAATAGTGGGTTAGTTTCTGACATTAAGCATATAGAAAATATTATGCTTAATTGTGTTAAGAACAGACATGCAAATGTTGAGCAGTTGCTATCTGATATGATCCTAAAAGGGGGAAAAAGACTGCGACCTCTATTTCTTATACTATGTTCGAGGTTCGGTAGGAGTAAACCCGATGAACTTTATGATGTAGCAGCAGCCATCGAAATGATACATATGGCCACTCTTATCCATGATGATATTATTGATGAGGCCAAGGTAAGAAGAGGGCAGATAACGGCGCAATCCAAGCTTGGAAAGGATTATGCTGTATTCCTAGGGGACTTTTTAATGAACAGGAGCTTTATGCTTCTAAATGGAAGTAGTTATACGGGTGATATTCTACAAAGTACTGAAAAGGTCTTCTATGGCGAAATGCTACAATTCAATAATCGGTATAAGAAAAATACTAGTGTTGCTAAATACTTAAGGGTTGCAGCGAACAAGACAGCTTCTCTATTTGAATTGTCTTGTTATTTAGGTTCAAAGATTTCAAAATGCGACGAGGAAGTATCAAGAAGGCTAAGAAGAATAGGCTATTATTTTGGCCTTACATTCCAAATTACTGATGACGTTTTAGACTTCACTTCAGATGAAGAAGACCTTGGAAAGGACGTTCAAAACGACTTAAAAATGGGCTTTTACACTCTTCCCGTAATATATACGGCTAGAAAAGATCTTGGAATATGGGATCTGATAGAAGAGGAGAACTTTAAAGAGGTATTAATACGTATAAAAGAATTTAAAGGTCTGAACAAAACTATAGGGCTAGCTGAAAGATATATTGAAAAGGCCGCCTGCGAAGTGGAGTCCTTGCCAGATATTCCAGAGAAAGAGATTATTTGCGGATTAATCTTACATATGAGCAATATTCTTAAGAATGCGCACCATAATTAAAGCGATTAACAATAAATATGTTTAAAAGGGATCCTTCCTCTACTCTATGAGTAAAGATAGGATCCTTATATATTTTACAGCTTTTTGGGTTCAAACTTTGAAGCTATTACTGCAAATATAATGGTTAACAAAGCTGCTAAGCCTGTTGTGATACGGATCAACAGCAGCATGGTATCCAAGAGGCCTTCTATGCCGTAGGTTGCAAGATACCAGTCATTACCCCAATCACCCTCAAACCATGGAAGGAAGAGGCTTCCTATCAAGCCCATTATAGTAAGGATACCAAACATAACGCTGATTCTCCTAAGGTCTCCGATAGCCAAACTTGTTTTGGGGTTTTTTGGATATTTAACTGGATCTTTTTTGCTTAAACCGCCGTACTTTCTCCTCCAGATATAATAGAGGACTGGGCCGGAAAATATGCCTATCATTCCTCCAATGAAATAATCGGTACCATTGATGAAGAAAGCAAAGAATGCAATGGTAATTGGTACAATGCAGATAAAGAATAGGAAACCATAACCCCCTGGAATCTTAAATTTGCGTTCCTCTTCTGGAATACGCTTTCTAAGGATCAAAGCCGAAATAAAGATCATTATATAAGATGAAATCAGCAAAAATACGTCGATAACAACGACAACCTTAAATGCGAACATACAAAGGAGTAGATTGACAATGCCTACTGAGAGTACAGCAACATAAGGAACCCCATGCTTTTTATCTACTTTGGCTAATATTGGCGGAGCTAAATTATCCTCCGCAAGAACGAAGAAGCCTCTAGAGCCAGAAGCTATGTATGTATTATAGATGGAGCATTGGGCAAGTATGGCTACTATAACGAATATGATGCCAAGGGCATGACCCCAATTTGCGGTAACAACATCCGCATATCCTATTGTTCCTGCTTCAGTACCCCAGAATGCCCAAGCGCCACCTTGCGCCGCAACTTCTTCAACAGAAATTCCTAAAAGATTAGCGACTTTTTCATCTGTAAGTGTAGCCAATCCTGCCATAGTTGGGAAAATATATATAGCCATAATCAGCGGAACTGTAATCATAGTTGCTTTTGGAATGACTTGAGGGTTGGTAACCTCGCCTGCTACAGTTGACATGGATTCGTAGCCAGCATACATCCACATACCAATAGATATCCCCATACCAATATAATAGATCCAATCTCCAAATCCAATGCCGGAAATCC
Organism: Clostridiales bacterium; assembly: GCA_012523915.1. GTDB lineage: Bacteria > Bacillota > Clostridia > Peptostreptococcales > Anaerovoracaceae > JAAYHT01. The sequence goes on along the minus strand of JAAYSU010000036.1, from coordinate 6,762 downwards.
CCATGATGTTACCATCTGCAGTGAAGGGAACAAAGGGATTCTGATTCCAATTGAGGAAACCGGCGATTGCTACCATTCCGAAGACGACCATTACAAGAATGGATAAAACCGTAGATACAATACCTACATCCCTGATGCCCCTTATATTAATATATGTAAACACAAAAATCATAAGTGCTTTAAATGCAAATTCTTGCATCCAGCTTAAACCGAACTGGTTGGCAAGATAGCCTCCTGCCAAGATAACATATAGTGTATTGTCGATGTAGATAGAAATCGTTCTCCACCAACCTGCCTGAAATCCCCAGAATTCTCCGAGGGCTTCCTGCACCCATTTATAATATCCACCTTCTTGTGGTCTTGCTGAACCAAGTTCTGAAGCTACAAGACCAAGTGGAGTACTCCAGACGAATGGCAATACAATCAGCATGACTAGAGTCAAACCAGGCCCTGACTCGGGTATCATTTCCTCTATTCCGTAAGCACCAGCAGCGCATAAACAGAAAATCATAAACACGACTGTAGGAACTTTTAGATCGTGTTTCTTAATTTCAACTTTGGCTGCCTTCTGCACTTGATTCATTCCGTGTTCCTTCCTTAATATATAATTGGCATTAATAGAGAAATAATAGCACTACAGAATTGATACGTCAAGGTAAAAAAATGAGGGGGCATTTGTCTGTCCCCTCAAAGTTGTATTGTGTAGGAAATGGTATTAATTAAGTTGGCCTGCTGAGCTCTGGATATAGTGTAGATAGCCTTTTTCAAGCTCTAGGAAACCTTCCATGATGTAGAGCCAGCCCTTATAGAAGTCAGTTTCCGCATGGGGAACAGCTTTTTCTACATAATCCTTAATCCAGCTAGCAGGATGATTTTCAAGGAAGTCAATTTGAGCAGTTATCAATTCAGAAATCTTCTCTGGATTATCTATCATTTTCAAAATTAACATCCGTAGAAAATCGAGCTGTATGGCAAAGAAATCAACTGTTTCTATATCGTCTGCTGGTAAATAGCCGTGGCTTTGATACAGTTGTTTCAAGGCCAGTAAAGAAGTATCTCCCTTCTTTTTGTAATGTGCCTCATAGGGAGGCATGTAGGCCTTTTTAAAGGGTGTTCGAATGAGCCTGGTCCTATCTACAGCCATAATTTCCAATAGTTCAGATTCATCCATTCCTTCTACTTGTTTAAAAAAGTTTAATACTAGTTGGCATCCTTTGGTAACAGAAGGCTGCTTAAGTGCAGAATATTTCTCATGGAATACTTGGCATTCTGTTGATTTTATACTTTTCAAAAATTCGGCATCAGGAAGGGTCATCAAGGTTCCAACGATCCGCTCGTAGATCCTAGCCCTTTCTTTAGCCATATCTATTATGGTGTTTTTATCGTGTACCATATATTTCTCCTTTTTTTATATTATGCACCGAATCCAATGAGAAATACACCGTAAGGAATCACAGCGATCATCGCAATGCTAAATAGCAGATAGCCGATCTCTGTCATAGAGGGCACATAACGCTCTTTTGGATCTAAATTGCTAAAAGGTGCAGGTATAACGGGTCGCTGTTGAATTACTATAACTGATGAAGCTTTCTCTACGATTACAGCAGCTAAGGTGAGCAAGCAAGCTAATACCACTAGGCCTCCTTGTTTAATACCGGCTAAATCACCGATAACCAGTATAATGAATGTGATTGCTGATAGTAGAATAAAGACCTTTTTGTGAGTATGTATCTCGCTTTTACCCAGTTTCGAAACTATAACTGAGGAAAAGCCCGTAATTAAACCTGCAGCAGAGAGAACCAAAAGTAGCTGTACAAATACTCCTGTCAATGGATTTCCTGAAGATAGCAGAATCATTATTGCCATACCACTCCAAATAGAGCAAACAAGTGTCTCTGCTGAGAAAAATGAGTTACTTCTAAATCCTGATTCAAACCTGGAAGCAACAAGTAGAGTATGGGTAGACATACAGAGAACAGATATAAGTATGGTTAAGTAAGCCCATACCTTCATAGCAGCTAAGCTTGCAGCTCCCATACCAACTATGAATATGATGCTTAGAATCATCAATACGGTTAGTGCAATAAAATCTATAGTTAGAGGAGAATTAAATTTTCCACCGAGCAAGACTTTGATAGCACGTGCAGGTTTACCCAGGTCAATACCCATTTGGATAACTCCTGCTAATATGCAAGCTAAGGCAATAGAGTTACCTGCTTGCAGGATCTTAAACGGGAACTCATTACCTACAATTAGGATTATAGCAGACATTACAACCATAAGCCCTGTACCGAAAGAAGATAATGCATAGAAGATCTGAATGTTTAGTCCCCAAACAAATTTATCTGTCAATCTGGTCTTGTGGTGGCCTTTTATCATATTATAGAGTATTGAAAGACCTGTGATGACAAAGACAACGGCAGCCACAATGAATATTATCCAATCTAAAGTAGACATTTTGCTTTCCCCTTTCTTTTAGAATATGTAATATACGGAAGGTTCGGTTCCTAATTCAGGCTGGAACGGTACAGCTCCCGATGATGCTATTAATCTAGAAATCTCACTGTTTGGGTCATCCAGATCACCAAAGATTCTAGCTCCTGTAATACATGTTTGAACGCATGAGGGCTCAAGACCTTCTTGGATTCTTTCTAAGCATCCATTACATTTTACTACGGTGCCTTCCTGAAAATCTTTCTGTTTATATACCTCAAAGGGTGTACGTTCCTGTCCTTCGTAATAGGGTTTAATTTCCCACAGGAACTGTCTGCTTTCATAGGGGCATGCAATCATACAAGCTTTGCAGCCGATACATTCATTTGCGTCAACGGTAACAACACCGGTTTCATGCTTTTGAGTAGCTCCTGTTGGACAGACCTCCATACAGGAAGGATTGTCACAATGCATGCATGGCATAGGTATATGCTTAAGCTTAACGGAAGGGTAAGTACCCACTTCATATTTTTTTACTTTGTTGTAGTTGATGCCTGTTGGTGTACCTTTTTCAGCTTTGCAGGCAATAGTGCAGGCGAAGCAGCCAACGCATTTTCTTAAATCGATAAGCATTCCAAATTTCATTTTAGTACGCCTTCTTTCTTAGTATTATTACAAACTCGACTATAATTTATATTTTTAAAGATTTCTTTTATGCTCCCTTAACCCGCTAGATTAAGGGAGCAAGCAATTTATAATCTTTTAATTACTTCTTTTAGCTATCTTTTCAACCTTTACTTTAGGTGCAATTTCCTGGCTGGCACTAACTGGGTCGATGGTTTCAATCGAAGTAGGTATAAGTCGATTGAAATGTGGGCCTCTTGTATTTAGTGGGTTGCTTCCAACGTTACCAGGGCCGTAGGTTCCGCTAATGCCAATGCCATCAGGATGGAATCTTTCTGAAGTAATAATAGGACATTCTATCGATCCATAGCGTGAAGATATTCTTACCCAATCTCCGTCCTTAAGACCTTTTGCGGCGGCAGTACGTGGATTCAAGCAAGCTGCACCCTCAAATGGGTCTTTAGTATATACTTCGGCCATCCATGGATTACCTATTACGTTACCAACATCACTGGAAACATAAGGAGGCTTCCAGTTAAAGGCGAATAGATCATACTCTTCAGGAGTATTCCATTCAGAGGATTCAACCCAATGTGGTATTGGATCATAAAGGTCAAAGATATAGTCTTCATCATCTATCATTGGGAACTTAATGTTATGTTTCCTCAAGTTACTCTTGAGTGAATCACCGACCTTTTTAAGATTGATGAAATAGAATTCATGCTTAGTGCTATCAGCTGGCCAGTGGTAGTAATGATAGAATGTGGTTCTAGGTTGCCATTTGATAAAGGCACCTTCTTCATTGAGCTCTTTAAATCCTTTTCCTTCATCATTAAACTTCCAGCTCTTGAGCCAACGGTCAATGATTTCTTCATATGTATATTTTGTGTTAAGGTCTAGCAAATAGGGCTCTCTCATATGCATACCATGGTCATGAATTATATGGCAATCAAATTTGTTAATGCAATCTAATAGGCCGCCTTCGCCATACATTCTGCCAGCTCTTTCCGCCAGTTCCATAAGGATGTGGTCTACATGCATAGTATTGAAAAGCTTTGGAACAGGCTGTCTTAGCTGTATCATTTGTAGACCTGTTACCTCATTATCAAATGATTGATGTGATGGGAAGAAAGGCATGACTCTAAGTCTTTCCAAAAAGCTATGTTCAGGCAGTAGCACGTCAGCCATGACAGCTTGTTCATCCATATGATAAACAACGTTGGCATGGAATGGGATCTTTTTGAACATTTCTACATAGCGTTCTGGCTGTGCGTTGGTACGAATCATATTAACGCCTATTCCCAGCCATACCCTAAGCTCATAATCCAGATAGAATTCCTCTGGGTTTTCAACTACATATGTAACAATATGTGGTGTGGTGTGGGCATGTGGGAAGAATTCCTGCATACCAATATGATCTGGTGGGAATGTCCAGGGAACTGGAACCGCCTCAGATCCAGGTGCCATAGTTCCGTCTTCTGTTGGTGCCAGTACGCTTTCTCCTCTGTAACCAGAACCTAGACAGGAACCAGGAACTTCTATAGCTCCTACCATCATATTGATAAGCTTTCCTACTAAGTCAGCATATACACCATAGCGATGGCTCATTACGTTACGCTCCATATTTAGTGATACAGGACGGAAGGGAAGAGTAACGCCATCGATTTCAATGGTACTGCCTATCTGGGCATGTTCGACAAATTCATTAGCAATACGGCGAATTGTTGAAGCTGGAACGGTGCATAGTTCTTCTGCCCATTCTGGGGTGTACTCTTTGAAACGTTCTTTAACTAAAGTGTAGCCTGTCGCCATTTCGACTCCATCTACCTTAAATCTACCTTCTAGTGGTGAATCGATGTTCTTGGTGTCAAAGGGAACAGCTTTTTGGCTGGTATTATCCCATACGAGAGGCTTGTTGGTTTCTTTATCTCTAGCATAGTCGCCATCTGGCGTGATAAGATATCTAGAATTGGTCCTATCTTTAAGGAACTGCCAATCCAGCTTATCGATTTCGTAGAACATGACATGTGCCATACCCAATAGAAACGCCAAGTCGGATCCAGGACGAATGGGAACCCATTCACCTTTACTAGCTTCATGAGAGCAACGAGGATCCACTACTACAAGTCTCATGCCACGGGCTAAGGCTTTTGCAAGTCTCTTTGAACCGTGGGCAGTGGCAAAGTTTGGTCCTAATGAACGGCCAATAGTAATATGATAGTTACAGTATTCTAAATCCGGTAGTGATACTGGAAAGTTTCCATGGATTAAACCTGTTCCATAGTGGACAGCGCAAAGCGAACCATGTGAACCGACCTCATTAGGGGTCTTAAATGCTTTTACAAAAGCTGGTCTAAGCAGGGTATCCTTAGATCCCCAACCTTCATTTACAACGATGCTTCTTGGGTCATATTCAAAGGCTTTTCTAAGCTCTTTTGCTGTAATATCTAAAGCTTCGTCCCAAGTAATTTCTTTCCATTTGGGGTCAACATCGAGACCCTTTTCAGGATTGGTTCTCATCAAGGGAGTCTTAACCCTGTATGGGTTATATAGTCCCATGATAGCAGCATTTCCTCTTGGACAGAGGGAACCATAGTTTGGAGGAATATCGTTTCCTTCTACTTTTGTTACTATACCGTCTTCCATATGCACTAGGGTTGAACAGTCTCCCTGCATACAGTGGCGGCAGATTCCGTATAGTGTCTTTTTTTCGCCTATGGCTGCTGGATCTGCGGGCTCCCACTTGTAAGGAGAGGCCAGGACATCTTCGGTTAAATTCTTTTCCATCAATAGATCCGCGTAATTTTCCACTATGTTAGACATTAGCAATCACACTCCTTAATATAATAAACTCAGGTTGATTAAGTAACCTATATACCTGAATCGGTTGTACACTTATACGGTCAAACGTATAAACATAGATGATTCAGTTAGATAGAGCGGCACCGTATACTGCTTGAGATTAGACCTTATGCTTGAAAGTTGGTGCCTCTGTCTGGCAAACAGATTATGGACAAATTAGATGCTGACCTCCTTGGGGATATTTCGTATTCACCATATGACAGTAGCTTTATCAGATTTTTGGATATAGCGGTTAAATGTTTTGATTAGAGCTTTATATTGTTAAATAATAAACTAGTTCTAATGTTATTAGGGGTTAAATCAAAAATTGGAGACTGATGTCCAGTTTCCCTATGATTTGCTTATATTATATTAGTTAGCAGATAATAACTCAAATTAAAAAACCTTTAGTGATATAAAAATTATTTATATTTACATTTATATCATTTATAAATAATTCGTATGAATGGATTGTAAGTATAAACTTTAACAAAATTCAGAGGTTTTACTTTTCTTAAGGTATTGGATTAATGGGCGCATTTTTGAGTCTTCTTCGCTATCCTTTAAATAGACCAAATAAATAGGATAGGATTCAGAAAAGCCATGGACTTGAATTTCCTTTAGGGAGCCGGCTAATATCTCTTTTTTTACAGAACAATAGGGTAAAAATGAAAATCCCATACCTTGATAAAGTGCGGTTTTCACAATTTCAATGGCATGCAGTGACATAACCACGTTAAAATCCTTAAGGTAATAGCCGTATTTCTGAAGTGTTTTTTCGAGGGGAGGTCTTTCTACCAGCTTATCAAAGCTATATATTAACTCATATTTGACCAGGTCGGCAAAATGAATACTATCTGGAAT
>JAAYSU010000035.1 GCA_012523915.1 Clostridiales bacterium | reverse complement strand
TGAAGAAGCCGGAGTTATTAAAGAGATACCCTTTGATGGTAACGAAAGCCACTATGACATCTTTACTAAAGTACATGGTCATTTTAAATGTTTGGAGTGCAACAATATTTACGATTTCAAATTAGACATGAATTCATTGACAACTGATGATTTAGAAGATTTTTTAATATATGACAAAGATGTATATTTTAAAGGGGTCTGCACTAGGTGCCTTTTGAAATATGATGAGGGAGAAAAAGGAGGTATGTGACATGGCGAAATATGTGTGTACGGTTTGCGGATATGTCTATGATGAAGCAAAAGGCATTCCCGAAGATGGTATTAGTCCCGGCACCACATGGGAAGATGTTCCAGATAATTGGGTCTGCCCTCTTTGTGGAGCAACGAAACAGGAGTTCAAAAAACAAGAAAAGTCGGGTGACAAAAAGAAATCTGTGTCTGTGATTGAGGATTCAAAAGACACTAAAGAGTTATCCGCCTTGGAGATCAGTGCACTTTGTACAAATCTATCACGGGGTTTAGAAAAGCAGTACAAGCTAGAGGAAGCGGAGCTTTTCACTGAATTAGCCGAATATTTTAAGGCTGCTACACCGTCGGCAAAGGATCCTGATTTTGAAAAACTTGCTTCACTTGTCGAAGAAGACTTAAAAGCTGGTTTCCCAAATGCAAATAAGGTGGCAGCAGATGCCAATGACCGCGGAGCTAAGCGTGCTCTTGTATGGAGCGAAAAGGTTACACGAATTTTAAACTCTATATTATCTCGCTATAAGAGCGAAGGGGAACCTATGTATGAAAACACGGATATCTATGTCTGTACAATATGTGGTTTTGTTTACATAGGAGACAGTCCATCAGATTTATGTCCAGTCTGTAAGGTAGCCAATTGGAAATTTGAGAAGGTTGAAGGGAGGTAATTATATGTGTGAAAAATATGCAGTAAGAAACATACGCCTATGCACTAAAGACTGCTTGTGCCTCTATGTTTGCCCAACTGGTGCGACTGACACAGAGAACAGCATTATAGATGTCTCAAAGTGTATTGGTTGCGGAGATTGTGCGGATGCCTGCCCTTCTGGTGCAATATCTATGGTGCCTAAACAATATCCGCCTCAGCAACCAAAGAGCGAAGAAGTAATCAATGCTATGAGAGCACTATTACGCAGCAAGGCGGAGCAAGAAAACATTGCTTCAGGATTATCCGGAAGACTTGCTAAAGCAATCGAAATGTCTAATCGCATTATGGCTGAAGATATCATTCGTGAAGCAGGATATATGCTTCCGCAGAGTCAGAATGTAAAAGATTTTCTACAGTCTTTAATTGATAAAAAGCAGCCAGAGGATTTTCCGGCTGAAATTGTTAAAAAGTTGTTACATAGTTTAGATAAAGAAAAAATTGAAAAGGAGGATAAAATAATGAAAAAATATCGTTGTACAGTTTGTGGTTATATCCACGAGGGAGAATTAACAGAGGATTTCAAATGTCCCGTATGCAAGCAGCCAGCTTCAGCCTTTGAATTAATAGAAGAAAAAGAAGAAGTGGTAAATAAATATGCTGGTACCAAATCTGAGAAGAATTTAATGGAAGCGTTTTCAGGAGAGAGCCAGGCAAGAAATAAATACACCTATTTTGCTCATATTGCTCTAAGGGAGGGTTATGATCAAATATCTGAACTCTTTTTAAAGACTGCAAGAAATGAGCAGGAACATGCTCGCCTATGGTTTGAAGAGCTTGGCGGATTAGGCGATACAGCTGATAACCTTTTGTCAGCAGCCGAAGGAGAGAACTACGAATGGACAGATATGTATGATCGTTTTGCTAAGGAAGCTGATGAAGAAGGCTTTAAGGAATTAGCTGAAAAATTCCGCAGAGTAGCTGCTATTGAAAAGGCACACGAAGAGCGCTATCGTACTTTATTAAATAATGTTGAGACTAAGAAAGTATTTGAGAAAGATGTAGAAACCATGTGGGAATGCCGTATCTGCGGACATCTTGTAACTGACAAAAAGGCTCCGCAAGTATGCCCGGTTTGCAAATATAGCCAAACATACTTCGAAGTTAGAAAAGAGAATTACTAATAGAGAATGGAATGGCCGTTTTTACACGGCCATTCTTTTACGAATGATACTATCTACCGTCTTTGCTCATGTCTTGGGGGGCTATGGGGAGGGTGATGTGACGGCCGACGATCATCGCGTTCGCATCTCTCTTGTTCTCTATCTACATCGATCTGATCAGGGAATAATTGTGGGAAGCTAGTGCAAATAGCTGATACTTGCGGAGCAATCTGTACGTATCCTGTTGATAATACGCAAAGTTGAACAGGAACTACTATTTTCTTTTCGCAGGTGATACATAAAGCGATCACCAGATTAGCTTTAACTGTACCATCAGGGCATAATGTAAGATCCCTTCCCATATTATTAGTAGCCAGTCTAGTTTCGCAATGAGGATTGCAGAATTCTGCGAATCTAGGTAAAAATGCGCTATTATGAGCTGATGGCATGCATAGTTCAAAGAAGTTAGTTAGGTATAATGGTGAACAATCTTGGGCGATATTTACGTTAGCACATACGGTGAATATAACTTCATGGTCGTATCTATCGCATAAAAGTAAATCCAAGAACACCTGAACATCTCCTGTAACGGCTATATTCTGTGTTCCAAATATTGGTGTACCTTTATTCTCTGCATCACATTCTTCAGTATTTGCATAGATGACTCTTTCAGAATAAGTACCGTCAGGGCCAACTACAGTTATCTCCTCACCCTTGCAATTCTGAATAAATGAGGCACCAGATATTGTCGTGTCTATGTTTAATCGTAAATTTGATGGATCATCCACATTTTCTGGATTGAAAAACCTTCTACACCTTATATCTATCACTCTTTTCAATCTATGTCCTCTTGGAATTGAGGGAGTGAATGTTTGGTTGGTTACGGTCTTCAATGCTTGTAGATTGAATAAAACAGCGTCGAACACTTTCTGTACAAAGATGGGCTCCGATACTATGTTATCTAATTTACCATTAAATTCACATAGCCTATTTGCATTACAACAGTTTTGAAAGAGGTCGGGCGATGTTTTACCACCGAAACAACTCATATATTTACCTCCTTTACCGGTCAAATTAGTAATTGTTTTCAGAGACATTATATTCAATCAGCAACAGTTGTGTTACAATGTAAAAAATAGCGAAAGGTAAAGTAATATGAGATCGATTAGAGTGAAAGAAGTAAACCTTGAAAGAGGTTTTCCTACTGTAGATATGGCAATTAGAGAAATGATAAGTCAACTAGGAACATATAAACGGTTAGGTTATCGTGCAATCATTCTAATACATGGTTACGGTTCGACAGGAACCGGCGGAAAAATTAAGAACGCCGTCAGAGCAAAATTAAAAGAAAAAAGCCTCTCCGGAATCGTAAAAAGATTCTGTGGCGGAGAGGAATGGGCTTACAACAAGAGAGTTATGCTTGATAATTGTAAGCAATTGCGTGATTTTGAGGTCAGAGTCTCTGGTAATCCAGGTGTAACTGTAGTCATCTTAAAATAGTAGCTACTCATAATCTTCTAATTTTCTTCCTTGTTTTAACATACCGTTAAACACCTGCCATATATCTTCGCTAGCCTGTGAAAACTGCCAACAGGCTGAACCTGCTAAATTGTAGTCTTGAACCAGCTTAAGACGATTGGCAACTGAACGTGAATCCTCAATCCAAATTTTATCCGTATAAGGCCCGTTAGGGTAGGAAATAAAGTGTTGCTTTTCTTTCTCAAGCCATGTTGGAGTAAAGTTATTTTCTTTAATAAAGTTTTCAATGTAAGGCATTGTTGCGGATGGATTGCGAACAACCTTCCCGCTACTATCTACTACCCAAACGCGGGTATACATTGGTACACCCAATAAAACTTGGTTTGAAGGGACTTCTTTTAATGTGGCTTGTACTGCTTCTTCCACCCAAGGAAGGGAAGCAACTGAGCCTGCTACGGGACTTCCTGAATAATGTTCATCATAGGTCATCACTGCTATGTAATCAACATATTTCGCTAAGGCAGGTCTGTCATACTCAATGGTCCATGGTTTTGGAATCAAAGTACATATTGAAAGATTAAGCCCTTGTCTTTCTGTAAAATTTCTTAGCAGAGCGGTAAATGCGGTGAGTCCGTCAGCATCATCGTCTGCAACTTGTTCATAATCAATACAAATTCCATCCACATCATATAGACAAGAGTAGAATAGGAATTGAGCTACCGATTTATTTAGAAGGGCGCTGTTTTTAAATACAGTACTGGTGTAGGCGGTAGAGCCAGTCGTACCCATATTGTTGGTAATTGTAGCCCATATCATATAGCCATTGTCATGAACTTTATCAGTGAAGCCTTTATCACCGTTGTTTTCAACAGAACCTCCACCTCCAACTATTAGATCAAACCATGTCGGTGAAATAATATCTATGCCATTTTTCTTTGAAGGTGCTTCTGGAGTTACTGTCCCAACATATTGCCAGACAAGATTTATTTTTTCATTTCCTTGAATATATTTTTCTTTTTTAGGTGCATAGAAATCAACCTTCGATAAATCTATATCATATATAGTAATGTCTGATTTCAATACATACCCTGTAACACCATCTTGAGATTTAACTCGATAATAGTTTCTTGTTTCATTTTCTATAAATACCATTTCCCCTTTTGAAGTCGGGAAATGGGCTTGTCTGTTATTTGATTGAAGGGTGCGTGCTATTCTGACATTATCAGAATTTATTCTAGCTATCTGCTCAGTTCCTTTATAGCTATAAAGCTTAATGCTTCCTGAGTTAACTGTGTAGCTTAATTTTAGAAACTGTTCCATAGTATTTAAAGGAACATAAAGCTTACTTTCAATCTCTTTTAATGGTATGTATACAGTTCCAGCATAAGTTTTAACAAAATTTGTGGTGGCATCATCAGCCATCATTATGTTAAGTTTTGATAAGTCTATATTAATCCTCTTCTTAGTGTAATCAACCGAAAGACCTTTTAAATCTCCATACTTCTCAACAACGGAGACAGGTATGTATGGAGTATTCTTTTCATAATGACCAGTTTCAGTTAACTTGTTCCCTTCGTAATATATAGGGTAGGCTTGATTAGCACCATAACTAGAGCCTTCTAAAAATAATCCGCTACTAAGAAGAACAATTGTTATTAAACAGCTAAAACAGATAATTTTAAATATATTCTTCATTTGTTACCCCTTTATATAAAATGTATCCTCTATATTCTATTATGAAACTCTAGCTAGTTCAAGAAAAAATAATATTGATTAGTCCTCCCGCAGCAAATCCTACAAAAAAGCATGTAATATAGATAATAATGGCAACAAGAGGTCCCCTGTCTTTAAAGAGTACCATTGCTGAGGCAAAACAAGGTACAAAGAGGGTCATTACAATCAAAGTAATTGCAATTTGAAAATCAGTCATAATGTTTTGCGAGACTATGGAATAGAGGCTGGCTGCAGCAACATCTTTTTTAATTATGGATAGCAAAAAAAGATCTGTTGCCTGATCAGGTAGGTGGAGTAGGCCTGAGGTAAGGGGGGAAAACAGTTTATATATCTTCACAAAACTGTTTGTATAGTGCAATATAGCCATCAAGGCCCCGCCTATAATAAAACTCGGAGTAGCGTCAATGAGAAAATCTTTTGAATCCCTTACTGTCTTTTTAAATACAGTAGATATTCTAGGTATACAAAGAGGTGGTAGCCTTGGTATGTATTTTTCTGACTTTCCGGGAATTAAAAAATTTAGAATAAAACCAGAGAGCAAAAAAATAGTAAGTATTGTGAAGAAATAAAGTAGTATGTACTTAATTTCTAGTAGTGCTGAAAGGGCCAATACGATAGTTAATTGAGCAGAGCAGGGAAAGGAGAAACAAAGTAGGGCACTTGCTATAAGCTGCTCCCTTTTAGATTTGAGTGTTCCTACTGAAATAAGGGCAGCTGTCACGCACCCAAATCCTAATACTATAGGAACTATTGCACCTCCTGATAGGCCTATGGCTCTAAATACTTTATCTGCAAGAATAGATATCCTAAAGAATATCCCTGAATCCTGCAAAAGAGTCATAATAAAATAGAAAGAAAAAACTAAGGGTAGAAGGAGTCCGAATAGATATATAGGTATCATTGTCAAGAGCCCGTACTCACCAAACAATAAGTAGCCTAAAAACGAATCCAAATCAAAAAAAGTATTAGCGTAACCCAGTATAAAGTTGTAGTAAAGCGTGCCAAACAGGAAACCTTGAGTAAAATCCACAACAGTTTGAGCTACAAACCGTCCTATAAACAGGAATACCCCAATCATAATACAGATTATTATCGGTATTCCAGTTACGGGCCTTATTAACGCTTTTTCTAACCTTTGTAACATGATCTACTTTACAAATCTCCTTTTTAATGGCGAGATTTAATGCTATAATATTATAATATATTATGATTTTTCAAATTGCTTAATGACGAAAGAAGAGGTGTAGATAGTGGATACTACCACTTTAGTAATATTAGCACTGCTGATTGCAGTGGCTTTCTTAATTCTTTTTATTAAAATTCTCAGTATAGAAAAGGGCTTATCAGCAAAAGAGAAGAATATCGAGATTATTAATCAGTTAGAGAAGCTTGAAAAAGATTTGGACTCTGGAATGGCAGATTCAAGAAAAGAAACAATAAGTTACATACAAGCAAGTTTTAAAAGCTTAGCTGATATCCTTTCTGGATCTCAAAAGCAATCGACCGATATTCAAGATAAAAGATTGTCTGAACTGAATAATATGCTTTCACAAAATAGCGAATCACTGCAAAAGACAGTAAACGAAAGATTAAAGAAGATAGAAGAGATAATGGAAAACAGATTGACCGCAATGCAAAAAGATAACGAAAGAAAATTAGAGCAGATGCGCGAAACTGTTGATGAAAAGTTACAAAAGACTTTAGAGATTAGAATCAGCCAATCTTTTAAATTGGTCAGTGAAAGGTTAGAGCAGGTATATAAAGGTCTAGGAGAGATGCAAAATCTGGCATCTGGAGTCGGTGATTTAAAAAAGGTATTATCTAATGTTAAAACTAGAGGAATCTTAGGAGAGATTCAGCTGGGGGCAATCTTAGAGGAGATCTTAAATCCCGATCAATATGAGGAGAACATAGCAACTAAAAAGGGGTCTTCAGAACGAGTAGAATATGCAATCAAGCTCCCCGGAGATGATGACGGATTCGTCTATCTTCCCATCGATGCTAAATTCCCTGCAGAAACCTATAGCAGGCTAGTAAATGCATATGAAGCGGGAGATCCTACTGAAATTGATGCGGCTAAAAAACAGTTAGAAAGGACCATAAAAAGCTTTGCTAAAAGCATACGGGACAAATATATTTCTCCACCTCATACTACAGATTTCGGAATAATGTTTCTTCCCTTCGAAGGACTATACTCCGAAGTTGTAAGAATTGGACTTGTCGAGCCTCTGCAAAGGGAGTATAAGATCAATATTGCTGGACCTACTACCATGGCAGCACTTTTAAATAGCCTGCAGATGGGATTCAAAACGCTAGCTATACAGAAGCATTCCAGTGAGGTATGGGAGGTACTGGCAGCGGTTAAAACTGAGTTTAACAAGTTTGGTGATGTTTTGGAGGCAACTCAGCGTAGGATCAATCAAGCCAATGCTGAATTAGACAAGCTGGTGGGAACAAGGACCCGTCAAATTCAAAGTAAACTTAGGAATGTAACGGAATTACCTGAGGACAAAAGCCGAAGCATACTAGGCTTGCCAGAAGGTGAGGATAATGAGGAATAAGTTATGAACATATATGCTATTGCTGATCTACATCTTTCCTTTAATTCTGATAAACCCATGGACATATACGGGGGTGAGTGGATTAATCATGTGGAAAGAGTCGAAGAGAATTGGAAAGCTCTAATAAAGGAAGACGATGTCGTCATCATAGCAGGTGATATATCATGGGCTCTGAAACGTGATGAGGCTTCTTTTGATCTGAATTGGATTAAAAATTTGTCCGGTAAAAAGGTACTTATTAAAGGAAATCATGATCTATGGTGGTCGGCTATATCAAAGCTTAATCAGCTTGATAAAAATATGTTTTTCTTACAAAATTCATATTACCCTGCAGGAGAATACGCTATTTGCGGCAGTAGGGGTTGGATATGTCCTGGTGACACAGAATTTACAGCCCATGATATGAAGATCTATAAAAGAGAGCTTGGCAGGTTGAGAACATCACTGGAATTGGCCAAGAAGGACGGAATGAATAAAATTATTGGTGCGATACATTATCCGCCAGCAAACGACAGACAGGAAGATTCAGGGTTCACCGAGCTCTTTGAGGAATATGGAGTTGAACTTGTTGTTTATGGACATCTCCACGGAAGTGAATCCCATAGGAAAGGGATTCAGGGAAGAAGAAACGGGGTAGAATACAAACTGGTATCTTGTGACTATCTAAGATGCCATCCTTTAAAGATAATTCCAAAAGGAGACGAAGAATGAAAAAAGTAACCCTTATAGTCCTAGACAGCTTAGGCATAGGTGCTTTGCCAGATGCTCACAATTATGGAGATGAAGGCAGCAACACCCTAAGAAGCATATACAGAGCAAACAAAGAATTAAATATTCCGAATCTATTAAAAATGGGTTTGGGGAATATAGATGGTTTGGATATTGGTGGCGTAACTGCACCAATTGCATCTTTTGCCCGCCTAGCGGAGCTCTCAAAGGGAAAGGATACAATTACTGGACACTGGGAAATAGCTGGATTATATACAAAAGAACCTTTTAAAACATTTGAAAGATTCCCTGAGGAATTTATTAAAGCATACGAAGATGCCATAGGAATAGAAACATTAGGGAATTACCGAGCATCTGGTACAGAAATTATAAAAGAATTGGGGCCTGAACATAAAGCTAGTGGGAAACCGATAATATATACATCGGCAGACAGCGTATTTCAAATTGCAGCAAATATAGAGGTAGTAGCCTTAGACCAACTATATGAATATTGCGAGGTTGCAAGAAAGATGCTAGTTGGTGATTTCCTTGTGGGGAGGGTAATAGCAAGACCATTTATTGAAAAAGACGGAGTATATACAAGAACGTCAGATCGCAAGGATTATTCTGTTTCGCCAAAGGATAAAACTGTTTTAAATCTAATTGAAGAATCAGGCAAGCTTGTCTATGGGGTTGGGAAAATAAAAGATATATTTAACGGAAGCGGTATAACAAAATCCCTTAAAACAAAAAACAATCAGGATGGTATCGATAAGACGATAGCGGCAATGAATGAGGATTTTGAGGGTTTAATATTTACAAATCTGGTTGATTTTGATTCTCTTTATGGACACAGGAGGGATCCTTTAGGCTATGGCAAGAGCTTAGAAGAATTTGATTCAAGGTTACCTGAAATATTAAAAGCGATGAAAAATGACGATATATTAATTCTTTGTGCAGATCACGGAAACGATCCTTCGCATAGGGGTTGGGATCATACGAGAGAATATGTCCCTATGTTAATTTATGGTGAAAAGATTAAAGCAGGAATTAATCTAGGTACAAGAGAAAGCTTTGCAGATATTGCCGCTTCAATAGCAGAGTATCTAGATATTGAGAAACCGATTATTGGAAACAGTTTTTTAAATGAGGTTTTGAAATAGGGTAAACTCATGAATATGTATAATATTATTCTCAAGAAAAGAGAGGGAAAAGCATTAACAAAAGAAGAGATAGATTTCTTTATAGGGGGCTATACCAAGGGTGATATCCCAGACTACCAAGTATCGGCTCTTTTGATGGCAATCTATTTTCAAAAGATGAATCATGAAGAAACCTATAATCTAACTAACGCCATGAAATATTCAGGTGAAGTTATAGATTTATCTCCAATAAACGGTGTTAAAGTGGACAAGCACAGCACTGGTGGTGTTGGGGATAAGACCACCCTTATAGCAGCTCCAATCGCTGCAGCCTGTGGAGTTCCTATTGCAAAGATGTCAGGAAGAGGATTAGGCTTTACTGGGGGTACTATTGATAAGTTGGAATCTATAGCTGGTTTTAGGACAGCTTTGAGCAAAGATGATTTTATTGATAATGTGAATAAAATTGGGCTTTCTATAATAAGTCAGACAGAAGAATTGGCAACAGCTGATAAAAAACTCTATGCATTAAGAGATGTAACGGCAACTGTTGAGAATATCAGCCTTATTAGTTCAAGCATTATGAGTAAAAAATTAGCCCTTGGTAGTGACGCTATAGTTTTAGACGTTAAATGCGGTAGTGGCGCCTTTATGAAAAACTTTCAAGATGCTTATGATCTTGCTAAAGTAATGGTAGACATAGGAAAGGCTGATGGGAAAAAGACAATAGCTTTAATTACCAATATGGATCAGCCTTTAGGTAGGGCCGTTGGAAACAGCCTTGAAGTAATTGAAGCTTTAGACACATTGAAAAACCAAGGTCCTGATGATATAACCCAATTAGCCTTGGTGCTTTCTGGGTACATGATATATGCAGGAGGCAAATCTGCCACTCCCCATGGAGGAAGGGATATGGCATTAAATGCTTTAGAAAGCGGTAGAGCTCTTGAAAAGTTTAAAGAACTAATCGAAGTCCAAGGTGGAGATTCTAAGATAATTGATGACTACAGCCTTTTTCCACAGTCAAGCTACATAAAAGAGGTTTATGCATTAAGTGAAGGCTATATCAATTCTATAGATACTGAGCTTATAGGAATGGCTTCCTTGAATGTAGGGGCAGGTAGAAAGAGAAAAGAAGATGCCATCGACCTATCTTCTGGTATAGTTTTAAACAAGAAGGCAGGGGATTATGTGGAAAAGGGCTCACAAATCGCAACTGTTTATGGTAGTATTAAAAACATAGTTGATGAAGTAGCCAAACAGCTAGAAAAGGCTTTTAATATTGAAAATAGTTTTAAAGAGCCTTCAAAATTGATATTGAGTGTTATAGATTAACAGGAGGACAAGGTGTTTACTGCCGGAATAATTACGGCCAGCGATAAATGCTATGCCGGTAAACGAGATGACTTAAGCGGAAAAGTCATAAAAGATCTATTAAGGGAAGCAGGTTATAGAATTGAAAGATATGCTGTTCTTCCCGATGATGTGAAGCTCTTAAAGCAAGAAATGATATATATGTCAGATTCCTTGGAACTGAATCTGATAGTTACTACAGGGGGAACAGGCTTTGCTCCAAGAGACCTAACACCCGAGGCAACCAAAGAAGTTATTGAAAGGGAGACCCCCGGCATTTCTGAGGCAATGAGGTATATGAGTCTTTCAGTCACGCCGAAAGCTATGCTATCAAGAGGAATCAGCGGAATAAGAGGAAAGAGTTTAATTATTAATCTTCCGGGCAGTCCGAAAGCAGTAAGAGAGACATTGAATTATATTATAGAGCCCTTGGAACACGGACTAAATATATTGCTAAAGAAAGAAACGGAGTGTGCTAGATAGATGAAAGATTCCTTTGGACGTGAAATAAAATATGCTAGAATTTCCATAACGGATTTATGTAATTTGCGCTGTAAATACTGTATGCCGGAAGAAGGAATAAGGAAAAAGGCCTGTAGTGAAATTCTTAATATTGAAGATTATGTTATAATAGCAAAAGCTTTAGTTGATCTAGGGATAGAAAAGATACGCATTACAGGTGGCGAACCCCTTGTTCGAAAAGGACTTCTCTCTCTGGTAAGACAAATTGGAGCTATTGAAGGCTTAAAAAACCTTGCTATAACTACAAATGGCATTCTTCTTCCAAAGTATGGTGAAGAATTATACAAAGCTGGTATAAAGAACGTAAATATTAGTCTAGATAGCCTTGATCCAGAAAAATATAAGGATATTACAAGGGGCGGGAATCTATCTGATGTATTAGCAGGTATAGAGAATAGTATAGAGCTTGGCTTTGAAAAGGTCAAAATAAATGTTGTACTAATACAGGATTTTAATGATGACGAGATAGAGAAATTTGTCAGACTGACTGAGAAAAAACCTATAGATGTTAGATTTATTGAACTGATGCCTTTTAAAGGACAACATGAATTAGCCCTCGGTAAATATTTACCGGGTGATGTGGTTTTGGAAAAGGTCCCGGATTTGCAAGCCATAGATGATGAAGATTCATCCTCGCCGGCAAGATACTATAAGCTGGAGGGGGCATTAGGAAGAGTAGGACTTATTAACCCCTTAAGTCATAAATTCTGTGACAGATGCAATAGGTTAAGAATTACAGCCGATGGCTTTATATTAAGCTGTCTTCATAGCAGAAAAGAAATAGATTTAAAAGGAAGCCTGGATGACCCTGATAAATTGAAGGAATTGATTTTAAAATCAATCAATGAAAAACCTTTGTCACATAATTTAGAAAAAGGTGAGCTTATGGATCGCGACATGATTAATATAGGAGGGTAATATGGCAGATCTAACTCATATCAACGAAAGCGGCAGGGCCAAGATGGTGGATGTAGGTGATAAACCTTCAACCGAAAGACTTGCAATAGCATGTGGAGAAATATTGATGCGCCCTGAGACTATTGAAAGAATTAAAGAAGGCGGTATTAAAAAAGGTGATGTTTTAGCTGTGGCGCAGGTCGCAGGTATTACAGGCGCCAAGAAAACCTCTGATTTAATTCCCATGTGTCACAACATATTCATCACGAGCTGTGATATAGATTTTAATATAAAAAATGATAGAATAGAAATAACTGCCACAGCTAAGACAAAAGGGCAGACCGGAATTGAGATGGAGGCACTCACTGCAGTGAGTATAGCTGCCTTAACCATCTATGATATGTGTAAGGCGATAGACAAAACGATGAAGATTGATAATATTAGACTTATTAAAAAAACCGGAGGAAGATCGGGAATTTTTATAGCGGAGGAAATAAAATGAAAAAAGGAATTGTGAGAGCTGTAAATATCAGTAAGGAAAAGGGAGACATTAAAACTCCTGTTGATGAAATAAAATTGATAGAGGATTACGGCATCGAAGGTGATGCACATGCTGGTCCCGGTAAAAGGCAGGTAAGCCTTTTGGCACAAGAAAGTGTAGATGAAATGAAAGAGAGAACCGGCATAAAAGGTCTAACAGAAGGGATATTTGCAGAAAATTTGACTACTGAGGGTTTAGAGCTCTATACCCTTGAAATAGGTACCAGATTAAAGGCAGGAGAAACAATCCTTGAAGTTACCCAGATAGGGAAAGAGTGTCATTCGGGATGCGCTATTATGAAACAGGTGGGCCAATGCATAATGCCGAAGCAAGGAATCTTTACCCGCGTTGTTACAGGTGGCATCATTAGACCGGGAGATACTATAGAAGTAATGAATTAGATTACAATAAGTAGAATAAACCCCCCTACTGTGAAATATCTTTATTAGAGAGTGATGGGAGGGGGGTTATTTTGATTAGGAATAAAATAATAGTATTTTTACTTGTATTTACATTAATATCGATAACAACTATATCGATGTCCCAGGATGTTTTCGGTGAAGGGGAGGTAGTTGTAACAGAAAGTTCTCTTGAAGTGGTAGAGACAGAGGCCCCTGTTGAAGAAAATAGTGAGATTAAAGACTTAGATCTAGGAATTTTAGCAAAATCAGCTGTACTTCTTGATGCTAACAGCGGCAAATTTCTTTATGAACAGAACAGTCATGAACAATTACCACCTGCCAGCATTACTAAAATTATGACTATGCTCCTTGCTATGGAAGCAATAGAAAGGGGACAGATATCCTTAGAAGATGAGGTGACTATCAGTCAGAGAGCAGCAAGCATGGGTGGAAGCCAGATGTATATGGAACAGGGAGAAACCCAAACCGTAGAAACATTGTTGAAAGGCATGGCAATAGGGAGCGCAAACGATGCTTGTGTAGCCTGTGCGGAATATGTGGCAGGCACTGAGCAGATGTTTGTAGAGATGATGAACAAGAGGGCAAAAGAGCTCGGTATGAAAGATACCAACTTTGTAAATACGAATGGACTACCTGCAGAAAACCACTATACAAGTGCGTATGATATAGGGATCATGTCAAGGGAACTTTTAAAACATGATAAAGTATTTGACTGGCTTACTACTTGGCAGACTACAGTATTAGTTGGTTTGGAAAATAAAGGGCAAACTGAATTTGGACTTACAAATACGAACAGGTTGATTAAACTCTATCCTGGGGCAAACGGCATTAAAACTGGATTTACACAAGAAGCGGGCTACTGCCTAGCAGGCTCAGCTTTAAGAAATGATTTAACCTTAATTGCTGTTGTTTTAAATTGCGAAACTACCCATGATAGATGGAATGAAACAATGCGTTTACTGGATTACGGTTACGCCACTTATGAAAGTGCCAAGTTGGCTGAAAAGGGAGAAATCCTAGGAAGTGCTGATGTAGAAAAAGGCTCTCCAAGCACTGTAAATTCTATAGCTCCTGAGGATATTAAGTTGCTTGTTAAAAAAGGAGAGGCAGGCCAGATAACAAGCACTGCAATTACCTTTGACAAACTTAAGGCACCGATTAATGTAGGAGACCAGATAGGAGAACTTATTGTATTTAAGGGAGAAGAAGAAATAGATAGATATCCCTTGGTGGCGGAGCAGTCTGTAGATAAAGTGGGAATTTTCGAAATATATTTACGAATGTTGAAAACTTTGAATTAATATATTACTTAACAGTAACTCCTCTAGGCAACTAGCTAGAGGAGTTACTGCCTTTAAGATTCATCCAGTGAATTTTTTATTATTAAGCTCTAAATGACAACCATCTGGCAAACCTAGTTCTTCCGCCATTCCCTTTCGATATTCGAAGCATTTATGCTTCCATTCGCGACATTCTTCCGGATATTTTTTTACTGTATGTTCACCTTTATATTTACACTGTATAGTTATGTAACGAACCTCTTTCATCCAACCATAACCATCATCTTCTCTATATGTTTTGTCAGATATTATTTTTTCTTGAAATCTACATAGGCCTGGCTTATGCCACCATTTTACAAATAGATCTGAACAATCATGGCAATTTGTTAAACATGGCAAAGGTTTATTTGTATCAAAAGAAGAATAATTTAATAGCTTACATTTAACCCTTATGCGGTCATTATTAGAAGAATCTTTGAAGTGTTCTGAACTTATATAATTTGGGCATTTGGAATTTTCCATAAAACCGTCTTTTTCAAGGTAGGGTTTTACTGTAGAACAATACAATTCACATTTTGTAAAATCGTCATTACAAAATTCTTTTCTACTATCTTCAATTTGTTTTCTTTTTTTGGTTTCCCTATTAACCACATATTTCTCTAAAATATGTGGTTGTACACTTTTACATTCAATAATTAAAAAATCCCCAAATTCTTTAATTGGAGTACTCAAAGGACACCAACTCATAGTTTATAACCTCCCATATGACTCAAATAAAAATATTATACCATAGGGAAGTAGTTTGTAGTAGAAATAAACCCGCAGTATAATCTCTGCGGGTACTGGCTACTTAAGATTCTCAGGATTTAAAACCTCTAGTTCGGGCAGTACGAATAGCCCATCCTTTCTTACAAGAACATCATCAAAATATATTGATCCACCACCGTATTCAGGCCGTTGTATCATTACTAAATCCCAATGGATGGCTGATTGGTTACCATTGTTAGCATCCTCATAGCAGGATCCCGGAGTCAGATGGAAGCTTCCTGCAATCTTTTCATCGAATAAGGTATCTTTCATAGGGTGAAGTATGTGTGGGTTAACACCTATTGCAAACTCTCCGAAGTACCTTGCAGATTCATCGGTGTCAAGCAAATCATTAATTCTTTCAGAATCATTTGCAGTTGCTTTCACTATTCTACCTTCTTTGACTTCAAATGCTATGTTTTCATATATGAATCCGTCATATTCGGATGGAGTGTTGTAGGAAATAATTCCGTTTACTGATTCTTTTATTGGAGCAGTATATATTTCCCCATCAGGTATATTGCGTTCACCGCTGCATTTTATTGCAGGTAAGCCTTTGATTGAGAAGGTGAGGTCAGTTCCTGGACCTAAGATTCGTACCTGATCTGTTCTATCCATAAGGGCCTTCAAAGAATCCATTGCCTTATCCATCTTTGCGTAATCAA
The DNA here is from genome assembly GCA_012523915.1 of Clostridiales bacterium. GTDB lineage: Bacteria > Bacillota > Clostridia > Peptostreptococcales > Anaerovoracaceae > JAAYHT01. Next base: position 1,354 of record JAAYSU010000035.1, on the reverse strand, counting down.
GAGTACAAACATCGAAATAGAAGTTCTCAAAATTCTCCAAACTGGTGTTTGCAAGCTGAGCCATTGAGTTGTTAGGATAGCGAAGAACAACCCATTTAGTATGATCGACCCTATGGCGAAGAACTGGTCTTAGTACTCTACTGTATAGATTATGTTGCGATGTAGGCACATCCGCAAGCTCAGCAGTGTTATCCGAAGCTCTTATTGCAATATAGGCCTGCATACCTTTCATCTGGTTAAGCTGGTATTCTTTCATGAATTCAAGCTGATCCTCTGTACAACCGAGAAGTATCTCCCTTGTTATTGAAGAATCCCTTACCTCAACATAGGGGTATCCGCCACAGGCATATACCTCCTTGATTATCTGCTTGACCAGTGGTTTTGCTGATTGCCCATCATATGAGATTAAGACCCTTTCATTTTTTTGAATATTACAAGAGTAATGTACTAAAATATCTGCAAGTCTTTTAATTCTGTTATTCATATAAGCCTCCCATTTAAAAATCTTTCTATATTCTACCATAAAAATATTGTTACAACATAGGTTAATATATAATTATATATTTGTTGTGGCATATCAGATATTATGGTACCCTAGTTATAATTAAAATATTGAAAGTTGAGAATATAATGAAACACATTTTTGTACTAAACCCCGTGGCGGGGAAAGGAAACGCCGATTCCTTAATTCTACCTGAAATTATTAAAGAAGTAAAAGGGTTAGGTATAGACTATGAAATTCATAGGACTATAAATGTTGGCGAAGCGACTAATTATGTCAGTAAAAAATGTAAACAAAACAGCGATGAAAATATAAGGTTTTATGCCATAGGTGGCGATGGAACCTTAAATGAAGTTGCAAATGGTGCAGTAGGCCACCACAATGCTGAAATAGCTTTTATTCCTGCCGGTACGGGTAATGATTTCGCAAGAGTATTTACGAATTACAAATACTTCAATGATATCAACAGACAGCTAAACGGTATAGCTAAACCTATAGATCTTATAAAATGCAATGATAATTATATAGTGAATATGTTGAATATAGGGTTGGACTGTGATGCTGCATTAAAGGCTGCATACTTTAAGAATAATACCTTCTTAAGAGGGCAACTAGCCTATATAGCAGGAGTCTTAACTGTCTTTGTTGCTAACAAAGGTTCAGAACTTACAATAAGCCTTGAAAATGGTGAAAAACATGTAGGTGAATTCACACTGGTTGCCATTGGCAACGGTGCCTTCTGTGGCGGAGGATTCAAAGGTGTCCCAAAGGCAAAACTTGATGACGGCTTGTTAGATGTGAGTATCATAAGAAAAGTAAGCAGAAGGACCTTTGTAGCAATGATTAATGAAT
>JAAYSU010000034.1 GCA_012523915.1 Clostridiales bacterium | reverse complement strand
ATATGTTTTTAAATAGAAAGGTCTTTATGTCTGAAGTTATAAAAGAAGTAGCTGACAAATTTGTCAGCTACTTCTTTTATAACTTCAGACATAAAGACCTTTCTATTTAAAAACATATTTACATATGCATTAACGCTTTCTACCTTTTCAAAAATTGAGCTATCATCAAGTTTTTCAGCAATATCCTTTGCTATCAATGCCGGTGATTTTCTCATTATTTTTGCAAGGCGGAAACAAGGGAAAGCATAATCGCCGAGTTTGCTGTCTGTCGGAACCTCCAACATAGCCATGATTTCGTCTTTATTAAGTCCTTCAATTATTTCCGATAGTTTTTCTGCAATGCTTTCTTTAAAATTTATCATCTACATCCTCCTCTGTGATAACCTTTATATCATTATTTCGCAACAATTGGGCGAAGATTCCATCACCGTCGACCAATTTTCCTGTAAATGTCCCATCATAGATCTTATTTACACCACATGATGGGCTTCTGGATTTTAAAATTGCCAACTCTATTTTCTCACCTGACAACTCTGCCCTTCTCTTGGCCTCATTCAAAACATTTTCAGCACCATCTATAAAGGATTTTGTCAATTCCTCTCCTTTATTGTTATAGACTTTATTGTCTCGGATCTCCGATGGATGTCTTGGTATAGGAAGGCCTCCAGCTACTTCCGGGCAGACTGCAATATGATTATGTTTTTCAGCAACCTTTTTTATAGATTCACAGTAATTGTTGCCACCATTATATTTACAATTTATGCCTAATAAACAAGCACTTATAATATACACGAAATCTCTCCTTTATGGAAGGCCTAGCTTAATCTCATTTCAAAGATACTATTGTAACTCCATCTCCGCCTTCATTATAGTTTCCTCTTCTAAATTCTGCCACATGTTTATGTGTCCTAAACATTTCGCAAAGTCCTTCGCGCAATATCCCTGCACCTCTGCCATGTATAATAGTTACCTCTTTTAATCCAGCTATATAGGCATCATCTAAGTATTTATCCACTTCCACAACAGCATCATCCAATGTTTTTCCTATAACATTTATAGTCGGATTTACTGTTCTAGCCTTGTTATGAAATAGGGCGCCAAACCTTGATTTACCTTTCTTTGTTTGTGATTTCCTATCTTCGATCTTTTCTATTTGATTCAAGTTGACATTTATCTTCATTAGACCTACTTGAACTTGAACTTCGTTCTTTTCATCAGGCAATGATATGATACTGCCTTCTTGGTTTATTGTGAGCACTCTAACCTGCTCTCCTAGTATTAGATCCGAAGGCTTTACAGGTTTTGAGCTATATTCCATAACGATTTTATCCATGTATTTGTCTTGTTCTTTTTTAATATCATGGCGTATCTTATTAAGCTTTCTGTTTCTTTCAGCCCCATCATAGCTTTTTTCAAGCTCCCTTAGCTCTTTTTGAACTTTATCAGAGAATTCCTTGGCTTCTCGTATGATTTCACGAGCTTCTTCCTTAGTTTTCTTCAGGACCGCATTCTTTCGTTCAATAAACTTTTCCCTTTGTTTTTCAAGTTCTTCCTTTTGTTTTCTTAATTCAAGATTAAGCGCTATTGCTTCATCCCTTTCATTTTCAGCTAGCCTGCGATCTTTTTCAATTGAAGCTATGACTTCTTCAAATGCTATATCATCCTGTTCCAGTAAACTCTTTGCATTTTTAATAATTCTATCTGGAAGCCCAAGTTTCCTTGATATCTCAAAAGCGTTAGATCTCCCCGGAGTTCCTATAGTTAGTTTATAGGTTGGGGAAAGAGTTTCAATATCAAACTCCATTGAGGCATTTTGAATTCCTTCAGTAGCTATTGCATACTTTTTAAGCTCATTATAATGGGTTGTTGCGAGTGTTTTAGCCCCCCTATTATACAGCTCATCTAATATGGCAATTGCTAAAGATGCCCCTTCCGTCGGATCAGTTCCCGCTCCTAACTCGTCTAATAACACCAGAGTATTATTATCACTATATTTCACAATATCTACTATGTTATTCATGTGCGAAGAAAAAGTTGAAAGGCTCTGTTCTATGCTCTGCTCATCACCTATGTCTGCAAAAACCTGCTTAAATATTGCTATCTCAGTTCCTGAAGATGCAGGTATATGTAGCCCTGACTGAGCCATCATCACGAACAAGCCTACGGTCTTAAGTGTAACTGTCTTACCCCCGGTATTAGGGCCTGTAATTACCAGCGTGTCATATTCTTTACCTATCGATACAGTTATTGGAACAACCTTATCCTGGTCTATGAGAGGATGTCTTCCATCAATAATATTAAGATAGCCCTCTATATTTATACTAGGCTCATAAGCATCCATTTTTACAGCTAGCCTGCCTTTAGAAAAGATATAATCAAGCTCTATTAAAATCCTTTGATTATTTATTATCTCATCAGCAGACTCAGCAACTAAAGCGGAAAGCATCTCAAGTATGCGTTGAATTTCCTTTTTTTCGGCAAGTTCAAGCTCCCTCATCTCATTGTTCATATTAACAATTGACTGGGGCTCAATAAACAGGGTGGCACCCGTTGAGGATTGATCGTGAATTATCCCGGGAAACCTATTTTTATGTTCTTGCTTTACGGGTATAACATACCTTCCCTGCCTCATTGTTACTATCGCATCTTGCAGCATTGCTCTGTTTTCAGCAGAGGATATTATGCTATTTATCTTATTTCTAACAGCTTCATTTTTAAGACGAATTTCTCTACGTATCCTCTTTAGTTCAGGACTTGCATTATCATCCATCTCATCTTCTGATATAATGCAGCGGTCAATCTCATCTTCTAGATGCTTTTTTATACTTATTACTTCTGTATAACCTTTAATACGATTAAGAGGCGGCAAATCATCGCTAGCTAAAAATTTTACAGCATTTCTTGCAAGCTGAAGGTTATAAAGGATTTCTAAAAGCTGTTTCATCGACAATATGGCGCCTTTAGCAGCTAAATTTGCCCAACCTTCTATATCATAAAAATTGCCCAAAGGTAAAGTTCCTTTAATCTTAATAACTGACACAGCCTCAGATGTCTCTGCCAACATTTCTTTTATTTTATAAATATCAAAAAAAGGGACTAGCTCCTCGATTCTTTCCCGTGTTATCGAAGAGGCAGCCTCATTTTTTAATAGTTCCTTTATTTTATTGTATTCTAAAACTCTGTATGATTTATCATTCATCTTGCTCAATATTTTTCTTGTATCGATTCAGTTCACTTTTAAGTTGAATATTTTCCATTTGAAGGTCAAAAAAGTTATTCTCTATATCCTTGTATCTAGATTCTAACTCTTTTACTTCCGTTTTCGTAGAATCTTTTTCATTCTCATATTTTTCTACTCTCAACTTAAGATCATCATTAATCTTTTTAATATTATTAAACCTTTCTGTAAGTTCCTTAAATTCAGCAAGCAGTTTATCGTACTCGTCCTTTTTCTTATCATATAAACGCTGAAGCTCTTGCTTGTTCTCTATTGAAGTTTTGGCATCTTCTTTATACTGAAGAAAACTTTTTTTAGCCTCATCCCAGAGTTGTACGTAATGCTGAGTATCCTTTTCCAATTGTTCATTCTTACTCTTTAGATCATTAGTTAACCTAATATTTTTAAAGTACTCATCTGCACAGTTTACAGCAGTTAATATTGCCAAAACACTCGTTGAACATGAAGTCATGACCGATGCCAGCTCATGCATCTTTCTATCAACGTGGTCCGCAACTTTTATTATATGGTCCCTGGGCGAGTCTCCAGAAATGGTGAATTCCTGACCGTAGATTTTTACATTAACCCTGTTACGTTCAGACATAACCATAATCCTCCAATTCTGTGATACTACTATAACGATTACATATCACGTAATACTGCATTACACCCATCTTTTAAAGCAATTAATATTTTGTCATGAACTTCGATAACTTCCTCATCAGTTAGTGTTCTATCAGAAGCGCGATATGTTAAAGTAAAAGCTACGCTTTTCTTTCCTTCAGGCACTTGTTGGCCACGATATACATCAAAGAGTTCGACTGCTTCGAGTATTTCAGAGCCATTGTCTTTAATAATAGATTCGATCCTTCCTACGTTGATTTCTTCATCTACCAACAATGCTATATCTCTAGAAGTTGAAGGATACTTAGGTAATGGCTTATAATATTTCTCTGCATCAGCTAGATTTACAATTAGATCAAAGTTTAACTCACAGCAGTATGCTCTGACATCTATATCATACTGCTCTAGCACATCAGGATGCAACTCTCCTATTACTCCTAGTTTCTGATTGTTAGAGGATATTATAGCACATCTGCCAGGATGATAGGTATCAATCGTCTCATCCGGAATATATTCAGCTTCTTTAATGCCTAGTTTATTAAGCATTTCTTGTACTATGCCTTTGATTGTGAAAAAGTCCTCGCCAGGTCCATAACATGCTATGCATAAGTTTTCCCGTTCAGTGGGTAGCCCCTCATCCTGAGTAATGTTTAAGAAGACATTTCCGATTTCAAATGCCTTTACATCTTGGATGTTCCTAGAGTAATTAATAGCTAAAACTTCAAGCATATTAGGGGTCAAAATAGTTCTCATTATGCTGTTTTCTTCGCCTAAGGGATTAATCAGTCTAATGAATTCCTTGTTTTCACTTGAGGTTTTTACCTTATATAGTCCTTTAGGATTCATAAATGAGTAGGTTTGAACCTCATTTACTCCCATTCCAATAAGAGCATCTTTTGTTATATCTCTCAACACCTGATATCTTGTTTTTTTAGATTCTTTATTACCTTTAGGTAGGGTCAAAGGAAGTCTATCATAGCCGTATATCCTAGCTACCTCCTCTATGAAATCCTCCTCCCTCTGTAAGTCCTGTCTGACAGTTGGGGGTGTTACTAAAAGATTGTTGCCGTCTGTCTCAATCTCCATTTCTAAAGAAACAAATATATCTTCTATCTCTTCTTTTGTTATGTTTATTCCCAAAACCTTATTAACCCTGTCAACCCTGACAAGAACCTGTTTTGCTTCTACTTTCCCAGGGTATACATCAACTCGACCTTCAGTAACAGTTCCAATTCCAAGCATTTCAATCAATTTGCATACCCTGTCTGCTGCCTCTGCAGCCAGATTTGGATCTATTCCTTTTTCAAACCTGGAAGATGCTTCAGTTCTCAACCCCAGCTTCTTTGAAGTTTTTCGAATACTGTCTCCACTGAAATTGGCGGATTCAACCACAATAGTATTAGTATCATTTTCCACTTCAGAATTCAATCCGCCCATTACTCCTGCAATGGCGATACCCCTTTCACCGTCATTTATTAGCAGTGTATCGCTTGATAACTTACGCTCAACTCCGTCGAGGGTTGTAAAAAGCTCACCTTCTTTGGCAGTATCAACAATAATCTCTTTTCCTTTAATATTACGTATATCAAATGCATGTATTGGTTGTCCATATTCCAACATTACATAGTTGGTTATATCCACTATATTGTTAATTGGTCTCATCCCTGCATACATCAATCGTTTTTGCAGCCACCAGGGAGATTGGCCAATCTTTACATCAGTAACTACTCTTGCAACATAACGCCTACAAAGGTCAGGTTTTTTTATGCTAACTTTAATATAGTCGCTAGCTTTTCCCTTCTCATTTTTGCAATTGGCTTCAGGATAACGCAAGTTACCTTTAAAAGTAGCTGCAACTTCCCTTGCCATACCTAACATGGACAAGCAATCAGGCCGATTGGGCGTAATTTCAAATTCAATTACATCGCCTGAAAGTCCCAATGCTTCTACTATGTCTATACCTAATGGGTATTCTTTATCTAAGATCCATATTCCATCCTTGTGCTCCACTGGTATATTCTTGTCATCATAACCGAGTTCCTTAGCTGAGCATAGCATCCCGAAAGAATTAACGCCTCTTAATTTACCCTTCTTTATTTTAGTTCCATCGGGTAGCTTTCCACCATGAAGTATTACAGGCACATATGCACCTTCAAATACATTTGTCGCTCCTGTTACTATCTGTACTTTTTCATCCTGACCTATGTCTACCAGGCAAACCAAAAGTTTGTCCGCATCTGGATGCTTCTCAATTTTTTCTATTCTGCCAACAACAACTTTTTCAATAGCTCTTCCATAATGAGTTATATTCTCTATATTGGATCCGGACATAATCATCCTTTCACTAAAGCTGTCCAGGTCTACATTTACATCAGTATATTCTTTTAACCAGTCTATATATACTAACACTTCTATGCCCTCCTATTTAAACTGCTCTATAAAGCGCATGTCATTTTCGAAAAATAAGCGAATATCATCAACACCGTACTTTAACATGGCAATTCTTTCTACACCCATACCAAATGCAAATCCGGTGTAGCGTTCCGTATCAACACCACCTACAGCTAAAACATTAGGATGTACCATCCCACATCCTAGGATTTCAATCCATCCGCTGCCTTTGCATACACGACATCCTTTACCAGCACATTTAAAACACGATACGTCCATTTCTGCACTTGGCTCAGTGAATGGGAAGAAGTGTGGACGGAATTTTGTTTTTACCTCATTGCCAAATAGCTGCTTAGCAAAAGAATCTAGTGTTCCTTTCAGGTCCGTCATGGAAACCCCTTCATCTACCAATAGTCCTTCTACCTGATGAAACATTGGTGAATGGGTGGCATCAGGAGTATCACATCTAAAGCACCTACCCGGTGATATAATTTTTATTGGTGGAGATTCTTTCAATAATGTTCTCGCTTGTACAGGTGAAGTCTGAGTTCTAAGAAGTATTTCGTCAGTGATATAGAATGTATCTGTCAAGTCTCTGGAAGGATGATTAGGCGCTGCATTTAATGCGTCAAAATTAAAAAATACAGTCTCGACCTCAGGCCCCTCAGCTATTGAATAACCCATACTCATAAACACTCTGGAAATTTCCTCAATAGTTATAGTTATAGGGTGCTTAGTTCCTAGGGATTTTCTTTTACCTGGCTCTGTAACGTCGATACGCTCTGATTTTAACTTCAGGTTTTTTTCTATTTTCTTTAATTCATCAAACTTCTTTTCTAAGAGTTCTTCTATTTCTTTTCTTACAGAATTCGCAGACTGACCTAATACTTTCCTATCTTCAGGACTTAACTTTCCCATAGACCGAAGTATCTCAGTTAGCTGACCTTTTTTACCTAGGTACTTTATTCTGATAGATTCAGTTTCGTTAATAGTTTCTGAATTATTTAACTGCGTTTTTGCTTCCTGCAAAATTTCGGACAACCTTGCTTGCATAGTTTGCATATTATATCGTTCCTCCGTCTTTAATATTATATTTTTGTCGTACTGATTCATAGATTATAATAGCTGATGCTACAGCAGCATTTAATGACTCTACCTGGTTATTCATCGGTATTTTAACCATAGCATCAGAAAAGTTCAAAAACTCATCGCTGATACCACTGCCTTCGTTACCAATTACCAGTGCTATGTCCTTTGCTAAATCATTTTCAAAATAATATTGTTCGCAATATGGTGTAGTAGCAACGATTAACTTATTGTTTTTCTTTAATAATTCAATAGCTTCCATAGTTGTTTCAGCAAAATGTAACGGAAACCTGAATATGGAACCAGCTGCGGCCCTAACTACCTTCATACTATATACATCAACTGTACCTTTTAATATTATAGCACCCTGATAGCCTGCTGCATCTGCGGTTCTTAGAATAGTGCCCACATTACCTGGATCCTGCAGTCTATCAAGTACAATTAGATTACCACATTTTGCAAATAAATTGTTATAATTCCATATTCTTTTCCTAACAACAGCTAATATACCCTGAGGAGTAATTGTATCTGTAATTCGATCAAAAACATTATCTGCAACAACATAAATGTCAATCTCTTTGTGTTTTAACTCATCGATTAACTTCCTTACACCCTCATTGTTATCTTCAACTAATGACTCTTTAAGTAGAACAGTTTCAAGATTGCTATCGGTTTTTAATGCTTCAACCGTTAGATTGAAACCTTCTATAAGATAACAGCTCTCGATATCTCTGTCTTTTTTTCTTTTTAACTTATTAACCCTTTTTATAACTGCGTTAGCAGGAGATGAAATATCTTTTACTTTACACACCCGCTTTCAATAAGTTATAAGCAAAAACAAAAGCCAGGCATCAGTCCCGGCTTCCCACTTTAATTAACCTTAGTAATTTCTGTTCTTACTTTTAAGGAAGGATGGGATTGTGAAATCGGTGTCAAATTTTCCACCAAACTCATTATCTTCATTTTCCACAGTCTCCGCTTCTAAATTCCCTTCCGCAACTTCTTCCTTGTCATGTTCAGGTTTTTCTGGGGTTTGGCTTTTGGGTAAAATGAGCTTGTCATCATCCTGCTCTTCAAATCCCGTTGCAATAACCGTTATAACAATTTCATCCTGAAGCTCTTCTTTTACAGATGCGCCAAATATTACAATAGCATCTTTATCTGCAGCCTTTTCTATTTGATCAGCTGCTTCATTGACCTCAAGCATTCCAAGGTCATAACCCCCCATTATATTCAATAAGATTGCTCTTGCACCATTGATGCTGGTCTCGAGCAATGGACTCTCAATTGCATGTTTAACAGCATCCTGGACCCTATTCTCGCCTTTGCCTTTGCCTACACCCATATGAGCAATTCCTCTATCGCTCATTACAGTCTTAACATCGGCAAAGTCTAAATTTATTAGCCCTGCCTCAGCTATTAAATCAGAAATACCTTGGACTCCCTGTTTAAGGACTTCGTCAGCCATTAAAAAAGCTTCTAGCATAGTAGTATTCTTTTCAGCTATATGTAATAATTTGTCGTTTGGAACAACAACTAAAGAATCCACATACTTTTTAAGAAACTTTATACCTAATTCAGCATGTTCTCTTCTCTTTTTACCTTCAAAAGTGAAAGGCTTTGTTACAACACCCACAGTGAGAATGCCGGCATCTTTTGCAACTTTAGCAATAACAGGCGCTGCGCCAGTTCCAGTACCTCCGCCCATACCAGCAGTAATAAATACCATATCTGAACCAGCTACAAACTTAGCGAGATCATCAATATTTTCTTCGGCTGCCTTCTGCCCTACCTCAGGGTTTGCACCGGCACCCAATCCCTTCGTTAACTTCTCACCTATTTGAATCTTAGTTTCAGCCTTCGAACCGGCCAAAGCTTGCTTGTCCGTATTTACAGCTATAAAACTAACCCCTTTTAACCCCGCATCTATCATTCGATTGACTGCGTTACTTCCACCGCCGCCAATTCCAATTACCTTGATCTGTGCATTTCTTTCTTCGTTGACTTCAAATTGGAGCATAGCCCGATTACCTCCTGAAGAGTAATATTATACTAATTATAGCATACAACTACAATCAATGCATCAATTTATTGTAGATATCTTATTCTTTTTTAAGGAAATACTTATCAATAATTATCCTTCTTATCATTGCTAAATTCTGGAATAACCTTCCTCCAAATACTAAAATTGTTGCATAGTAGAGGGGGATACCTAATCTATCACCTAAGTATACTAAAACTGCTGCTAGGATCGCATTCGTAAAGAATCCACTAAGAAAAATTGCATTGTTATACTTACCTTCCATATAAGATCTTGTTGCTCCTAGCAGAGAGTCTATCGCAGCCAGTAATGCCATAGTTATATAAAAAGAATATTCTGATGGATATGTGATATTTAGAGTAAATCCTAATACCACCCCTGCTATCAGACCAACTATCGTTGCTATTATCAATTTTCTTCACCTTCCTTTGCACTATCTGCAGTGACGCGGCTCATATAAATAAAACTGCGATTCTCTGGATACTCAGGTATTACAATATTGTCTTTTAAGGTAACTCTAAAAACCAGCCCATAATCCTTCAGCAAATTACCGTAACCCCCAGGTCCGATCAGCATTGAAGCCATACGTGATCCATCTCCAATTGCTCTAATAATAAATGGCCTAGCATAAAACTGATCATTGATTCTTACTGTATAACCAGAGCATGATATTGATGTTTGATCTATTATTCTTTGACCATTAACAGAGATCATTTCTGCCCCTGCAGCTTTCAATTCATTGATTATTAAGAGAAGGTCTGAATCATGTACTAAAATATCATTAGGGTCTTCCCCATACTCCAAGTCACGAGTTCCGTCATCTATAAGAACCTCTACCCCAGGACCTTCAGCAGCTACAAATCCTGAAGCAAAACTATATAGTGCAATATCAGCAAATAATTGTTTTTCTAATTCTTTACTTATATCTTCTTTCTCTTCCTGCAGCGCTAAATATTCATTTAATTTATTTTCAGTTTCCTCAACTAGTGTCAGCAAATTCTCCATATCCTTCTTTTCACCCTCGATGGTTATCCTATAATCTTCTAGCACTTTTGGAGAAACATATAGGCGTTGTCCACTAGACGTTTTTGCAAGCAAAACTACTGAAAAGCCTAGGAAGAAGCAAAATATTAAAATAATGGCTTTTTTAGGTTTCATCTTATCACCCACTATTCTTCTTCGGCTGTGTTATTTATTGGTTTAGCATAGCGGAATTTAATAACTCCGCTGTATCTCGGTATTTCAATTTCTTCTTGTTTAACAATTTCTACAATTAGACCAAAGTTTTTTCTCATAGTTTCGACTATGCCATACCTTATCGATAGGGTAGAACTCAAAGTATCAGAATTCCCTATAGCTTTTATAGTGTATGGAGGTGCAGTGGGCACAGTATTAATATTGACATTGTCGCCTGCAAGGCTTATTTCAGAAATAGAAATAATTCGCTGCCCGTTTATAGAAATTGCTTCGGCTCCTGCTTCTTTTAGCTTGTTCACTAGCAAGAGAAGCAGATCATACCTCAGCATAATTGTGCTGTACCCATCGCCAGGGTTGTCCTCTGTAGGGAGAGGATCATCCACAGTCACAATTATTCCAGGCCCCTTAACATCCACAACTCCTGTACTCATTCTATATTTTTCTAGTTCTCTGGTGGCTTCCTGTAAGAATGCGTCGTCACTTAAATTCTTTTCTTCTATTTCTTTTAGCCTAGACTCTAATTCCAAATATTCCTGCATTATCGCTTCTTTCTCTGCACGAAGCTGTCTAAGCTCCTGTTCAAGTCCCTGAGCTTTAGCAACGGGGATGAGTCCACCGATCTCAGAACTATCAGTGGTTGAAATTTGAATCGATATAGCTAATCCTATAAAAACGGCTATGACTGTTATGACAATAATCCCACTTTTATTTTTCATTATTCAATCTCCTGTCCGTTATTCTACCAAAGGGTTGAATGAAAAATATCCATCTGTTCCTACTTTGATAACCCCTCTTTCAATCCCCTGAACATATAAATCATATAACACTTCTTGAAGATAGTCCATGTTTTCTATAATGCTTTCTGGCGTCCCCTGGCAAGTTAGGTTGTCGTAAATATATGCTTTAATTATCACAGGTGATACTTCGATCTTTTTGAAGTAGATATCATGATTGCCCATCTGCTTTAACAGTTTTAAAGAATCAGTAAGAGTGGCATTTTCCTCTACTTCCAAAGGTGTGCCTGGCTCAATACTTGTCAGTGTCATTCCAACTAACAAAGGTAATGGTGGTTCTGCATCTGTTCTTCTAAGTACCATTCCATCGAGGTCGATTAATATATAGCTGTTTCCGTAGATAACTGCCGCCTCTTCTTTTCTTTCTTCAACTGTTAATACAACTTGATCAGGTAACTTCCTAGATATCTTCGCGCTTTTAATATATGGATCATTTAAAAGCTTGTCTCTAAGTTCTACAGTCGATATCTTAAATATATTTTCACCTGTCTTTGCATTCGCAATACTAATTATTTGTTGCTTTGTGTAATGATTATTATTCTCTACCGTTAACTTCGTTATATCAAATATACTTGAATTCAAAAACTGGTAAGCTGCTATAACAAGCAAAACCAATATGAAAAATTTAAGAAGGTAGCGTTTTTTTCTACGTTTCTTTTTCTTTCTTAGTTGTTCAGTTTTCATGGTTCTTCCTGCGTTCTATATTCTCTTAATATCAGCACCTAAATTATTTAATGCTAATTCAAATTTATCATATCCTCTATCTATATGGCAAATGTTTTCTACAATAGTAATGCCCTCTGCTGTTAACCCAGCAATTACAAGCGATGCACCCCCACGTAAATCCATTGCCTTAACATGTGCCCCTTTTAACTTTTCAACACCTTTTACGATAGCTGTTTTACCATCCACCTGAATATTGGCCCCCATTTTTATTAGCTCATTTACATGTTTAAAACGGTTTTCAAAAATATTTTCAGTAATAAATGTATACCCATCAGCACAGGACATTATAGCCATAAATTGAGATTGCATATCTGTGGGGAAACCTGGATAAGGTGATGTTTCGATGGCTTTTACTGCTTTTAATCGATCAGGTGCCTTTAAGTAAACCATATTTTCTTCTTCTATGATCTTACAGCCTGCTTCACGCAATTTGTTGATAACAAAACTCATGTGAGCAGGTATTGTATTTTTTAAATAAATACTTCCACCTGTTGCTGCCACGGCAGCTAGGAAGGTCCCTCCTTCAATTCTATCTGGTATTACCTTGTATATCGTATCTCTTAGTTTTCTTTTCCCTTTAATAACAATTTCATCTGTACCAGCACCGTATACCTCAGCACCGCAACTATTTAAGTAGTTTTGCAGATCTGCAATCTCCGGTTCCTTAGCAGGATTTAATATTCTGGTTTCACCTTCTGCCATAATAGCCGCCATCATTGCATTTTCTGTCGCTCCTACACTAGGGAAGGGTAGATGAATATCAGTACCTATCAACCGATCCACACTACATTCTAAAAGACCATCGATCTCCTTGATATCAACACCTAGAAGACGAAGCGCATATAGATGTATATCAATAGGTCTTTCTCCTATTGCACATCCTCCAGGATAACTTAAACTTACCTTACCACAACGGGCTAAGGTAGGCCCCATCAAGAAAACAGAAGATCTGATTTCCTTCATGTGTTTCTGAGGAATTACATAATTATCTAGGGTTGAAGAATCGACAATAATATTGTCACCTTCCCAAGTTACTTTACAGCCCATTTCTTTTAATATGGCTACCATCGTTCGAACATCAGAAAGGTCAGGACAATTCTTGATTACACTAGTACT
>JAAYSU010000033.1 GCA_012523915.1 Clostridiales bacterium | reverse complement strand
TCAAAGATGTATTTCTTTTTAGCTATTCTCTTATCTAATACTTTTAGCTGCCCTCTACCAATTCCAGCAAGAACATTGCTCATTCGGTAATTAAACCCTAGTTCGCTATGTTGGTAGTGCCTAGTAGGTTCTCTTGACTGAGTAGCCCAGAATTTTACTTTTTTTATTCTTTCTTCATCATCACTTACAAGCATTCCACCACCTGACGTAGTGATGATCTTGTTACCGTTAAAGCTATATATCCCAAAATCACCTATTGCCCCTGTATGCTTCCCTTTATATAAGCTTCCAAGGCTTTCTGCTGCATCTTCTATGACAGGCACATTGTACCTTTTGCAAATAGCCATTATTTCATCCATATCAGCAGAAAGGCCATATAGCTGTACTACTATAACAGCCTTAACCCTATTCTTATACTTCTCAAAAGCTTGCTCTAAAGCCTTAGGATCTATATTCCAAGTTTCATAATTACTATCAATGAATACAGGAATCGCATTCTGGTAGATTATTGGATTTACTGTTGCTGAAAATGTAAGAGTAGGACAAAAGACTATATCATCCTTACCTACTCCCACAGCTTTTAAAGCTAAATGAATTGCAGCAGTGCCTGAAGAAAGAGCCGCTGCATGTTTTGCTCCCACTTTTAAGGCTAATTCCTTTTCAAATTCGTCTACATTAGGACCAAGCGGAGCAATCCAATTGGTTTCAAATGCTTCATCAATATATTTTTTTTCATAACCCTCTTCACTCATATGGGGAGAGGAGAGGTAAATTCTTTTAGTCATCTAGTAATATTCTTTCTATATATTATTTATCTCTTCTCCACTATCTCAAGGGGCATTCTAACTCTTGTAGCCTTTCCTAAAAAGGGCATCTCTACTATTGCCATCCTCTTATGCCTATCTATTTTTTTAATAAGCCCCTCCTGTCCTTTTAAAGGACCATCAGTTACTTCTACTTTATCTCCTTCTATGAAACCTATGGATAGACTAATATTAAAAGTTTCATCTACTAAGCCTTTGAAGATTTCTACCTCTTCTTCTTCCATAGGTACAAAAGTATTATCAGTTCTAAGTATTCTTTTAAACTTTGCTACCTTCCATAAGGTAGAATGTACATCATCAATAAAGTCAGACACTATAAACAAATATCCGGGGAAAAGGGGTTTTTTGATATTTATGTATTTACCCTTCTTTTTATACGGCATTTCACACATGGGTACAAAACAATGCTCATATAAGTCTTTATCTAAGATCTTTTTTAAAGTATCACATATAGCCAGTTCATTCCCAGTTAAGACCTGGATTACGTACCAATTTGTCTGTTTTAAGGTAAGCTTCGCCATACCGCACACTCCTTGTCCGGTTTCGTCTATAGTATGTATGACATCCTAGAACTAGAAACGCGCTTAGCGACGATTTCTAATTGATAGGAATTTGTGTAGATTTATAAATAAATCTATCGTATTATATCATAAAATGTCAAGATTGCATCAGCTATCTTACTCTATTTAAAAAATCCTCTAATACCTTGCTTGTTTTTGGCAATTCCCTCATATATTCCACCCTGATGCCTACTCTTTCACAGAGATCATTTATAACTGTCTTTATATTCCCATTCCTATAATAAATCACAGGAGGCCTTCCCACTTCATTAATGTAATTAATAACTCCAGAAAATATATATTTAGAATCTTCATCAAAGGGAGTAAGTAACTTGTGGTATATAATAACTCCACTATCATGATCTACAAGAAGCAGAAGTTTAGGATTTATAGGTCGGTCAAAGCCTTCATCCTCTACAAAAGCATTGGTATATACCATATCAATTTCAAGCCTTGTATTTACGCCTTTTTTCTTTTCCAACCTCTTAAGGAATACCTCATCCTCGACAACGATGTCAGAATAAGAACTTCTTGGAAAAGACAAAGGCGCTGAAAAGCTGACCCACTGGTTGGTCTTTCTATCGTAAGCACGTACAAAGGTTTCCCCCTCTTCAAAATCAACTTTAAAGCCATCTACCAGTAATGTTTGTAAAGCATGAAAGAGCTGTTCATAAAGCTTTGTAAGAAGCACTACTTCCTTTTCATCTAAAATATAGGGGATGTAGCCTTTTTTATTAGACTCAAAAAATATCCAATTATTCTTCCCCCTGAATTTAAGTCCCAAATCCTTGATGATCTTCCGCTGCCTATTAGGAACTTCTTCTCTGCTTCCGAATATACAAGACAGATTATTCAGCTCAGACATTACATATTCAATAGGGACCTTTGTTTCCTGAGATTCAAATATTTCACAAAAACTATTTATTCCATCATAGCCTACATATGTACCTATTCCAAAATGTTCCCCGCTCTTACCCATAATACTAAAATAGCAAGGTTCCTCCATATCGGGCATGAAAATAGTTATCAAATCAATGTCCCATAGTTGCTTCCAGGGCTCTAACTCCTTTATCTTAATGGTTAAATCGTAAAGCCTTTTCCACTGGCTTAAACTTGCTTCCGCTCTCATTTGGTTATCCTCTCACATTTATTAAATTCTTCAACATTTCAAGTTCTTCGACCTTGAAGAACTTAAGTAATACTAAATAAATGACCGCCGCAACAATAACAGCAATTAACAAAGCAGCAATCATGGGTATATCAGCTAAGAAACAGTAAGCAATATAAGAAAGTGCTACAGATATAATTGCTGAAAATACAATACCGAGTAACTTTTTCCTAGATTCAACTAATCTTACTTTAGCATGCCTTCTTCTCATCATTATGTTTAATAAAGCTAGATTTACAAAAGCTGCAATACTGGTACCAAGAGCCAAGCCCCTATGTTCCATAGGACCGATAAGTAAAAGATTAGCAACAATATTTATCGCTGCACCTATAGCCCCACAAATTACAGGAGTTCTCATATCCTGCATTGAATAAAAGATCTTCACAAAGAAAGCATTGAGGGCTATAAAGGTAAGGCCTATGGCATAGAAGAAAAATGCTGAACCCGTCAAATCAGTAGATGTTGCATCAAAGGCTCCGCGCTCATATATAAGGCTGATTACCTCTTCACTATAGAGCATGGCTCCTAAAGCGCAGGGGAGAGCAATAATGACTATTATATTCATACCCTTGCTAACAAAATCATTGAACCTGTCAAAGTCATCACGGGCAAGGGACTGGGTAAGCCTAGGGTATATTATGGTTACAATAACCGTAATCGTTATTGTTATGATCATCTGTATCAGTAGGTTAGCATAATTAAGAGCACCTACACTTCCCTCACTAAGCCCCGATGCCAGCATCTTATCTACAAAAGAGTTTACCTGATTTACAGTACTCCCAATAAAAACTGGAATGGCAAGGGCAACTATCTTCTTGGTAGAATCACCAATCTCTAAACTTGGAGTATACTTAAAACCTTTCCTGTATGCTACAAACCACAAAGCAACTATATGAAGGATAGATCCTATTAGTACACCCCACGGGAGTAGATAGTGGCTGTATATGGCTCCAATGATAATTGTTATAAGTATAAATCCACTTTGTAAGTAGCCGGTTACAATAGGAGCTAAGAATATACCCTTGTATTCCAAATATGCCTTTAATAACCCTATGGCTCCCGTAAATATAATCTGTGAAAAGGTAATTTTTAAATAAAACCTTGTTAAAGCTGCCGTCTCACC
>JAAYSU010000032.1 GCA_012523915.1 Clostridiales bacterium | reverse complement strand
TTTATAGGTTATATACCGCAATCTAAAATATTTGAAGGCAAGGTTGCTATGAAAGACGGTTATATTGTCACTGATGAAGATATGAAAACTAATGTTACGGGAGTTTTTGCAGCAGGAGATATTAGAGTAAAGCAAGCAAGACAGGTAATAACGGCTGCTGCAGATGGAGCAATAGCAGCAATTCAAGCGGAAAAATATCTTCGTGGTTAGATAGGAGGAATAATATGCTTACTGTTGATAAAGAAACATTTGAACAAGAAGTACTGCAGGCAGAGGGATATGTTCTTGTAGATTTTTATGGGGATGGCTGTGAACCCTGCAAGGCCTTGATGCCCTTTGTAGAAGGTTTGGCAGAAAAATATGGCGATAAGATAAAATTTGTAAAGCTAAATACGACTAAAGCAAGGAGATTGGCTATAAGTCAGAAAGTCTTGGGTCTTCCGGTAATTGCAATATATAATGATGGGGAAAAAGTCGAAGAATTAGTAAAGGAAGAAGCTACAGAGTCTAATATTGAATCTATGATTCAAAAATATATCTAAATAAATGAAAGGAGGACAAGATGTCAATATTAAAAGGGAAAAACATAGTCATCATTGGTGACAGAGATGGTATTCCCGCACCGGCAATTGAAGAATGCGTAGCATCTGCAGGAGGCAATATAGTATTTTCTTCCACAGAATGCTTTGTCTGAACAGCGGCTGGTGCTATGGACCTGGAAAACCAAAAGAGAGTAAAAGAATATGCTGAACAATTCGGCCCAGAAAACATAGTTGTCTTATTAGGTGCTGCGGAAGGTGAAGCAGCAGGATTGGCAGCAGAGACCGTAACAGCAGGCGATCCAACTTTTGCAGGTCCATTGGCAGGAGTCTCGTTGGGACTCAAGGTATATCATATCTGTGAACCAGAAATTAAAGCAGAAATTGATGAAGCTGTATATGATGAGCAGATAAGCATGATGGAAATGGTACTCGATGTAGATGATATTGTAAACGAAATGACTGCTATAAGAGAGCAATATTGTAAGTATTAGTATACGCTAGTAAAAAGGGGACGACTTATATATTTAAATCGTCCCTTTAGTAGCTTAAGAAAGGGATGTTTCAAATGAACGGAAATGCTGTAGTAAAAGGCACTAGCTATGTGCTAGTTCATGCACCGGATTTTGTAATAAACAATGGGACTACTCAAACTGTAGAAAGAATTGTAAACCCAGATTCAGACTACTTAAAATCGATTCATTCGAGTATTAGAAGCTATGAAGAAGTCCTCGCTTATCCACCGAACCAGGTTTACCTTGGAAATTTGACACCAAAGGATCTTGAAGACTATGAATTTCCCTGGTATGACAAAGAAGTTGCTGATGCAAAGCGCTTTGGCAAATACGGTGAATTAATACCTGAAGATGAATTTATTGCTCTAATGCAGATTTGCGATGCCTTTGATTTGTTGGCTTTAGAAGAAAACTTTGTAAGTAAGGCTAAAGAAAAGCTTTCGAAACATCCTCTTATTAACGAAACCATGTTATCGAAGCTTAAGGATGGACAAAGCCTAGAGGCTATAAAAGAATACATCGATGAATATAAGGCTGAACCACTTTATTTCAATAGAGAAATAGTAGGGTATGTTAAACGAGCACATGAAATAGATGACACTTTATCTGCACATGTTCTTTTAGAAAATCTAGCTTACAAAGCTTCGGGCGTATTAGCATTGCTTCATTTGATTAACAATTCCGGCATAGATAGGGAAGCTATAGACTATGTAATTGATTGTAGTGAGGAAGCATGCGGGGACATGAACCAAAGAGGCGGCGGAAACTTTGCTAAAGCTCAGGCAGAGGTTGCTGGATTTGTAAATGCTACAGGTTCTGACACAAGGAGCTTCTGCGCTGGACCTGCCCACGCTATCATAGAAGCTTCTGCATTGGTTAAGTCAGGAGCCTACGAAAATGTGGTGGTGTTTGCAGGAGGAACTGTCGCTAAGTTGGGAATGAACGGTAAAGACCATGTAAAGAAGAATATACCGATTTTAGAGGATGTCATGGGTGGCTTTGCCGTATTGATAAGTAAGAATGACGGTGTAAATCCTGAAATAAATCTAGATATTATCGGGCGTCATAATATAGGAACGGGTTCTTCTCCACAGGCTGTAATAAGCTCCTTAGTGACAGATCCTTTGGACAGAGCTGGTCTTAAAATTACTGACATTGATAAGTTTGCAGCTGAAATGCAAAACCCAGATATTACAAAGCCTGCTGGTGCAGGTGATGTCCCTGAAGCAAATTACAAGATGATTGCAGCCCTTGGTGTTAAAAGAGGCGATCTTGAAAGAACTGATATCCTGAACTTTGTAAAAAATCACGGTATGAAAGGCTGGGCGCCGACCCAGGGCCATATACCTTCAGGAGCACCCTATATCGGATTTGCAAGGGAGGATATTCTTGAAGGCCGTATTAAGAAAGCTATGATTATTGGAAAGGGTAGCCTGTTCCTAGGGCGTATGACAAATCTCTTCGATGGGGTGTCTTTCGTACTGCAGGAAAATAGCAGGGAAAGTATAACTGAAGACACTACTAGGGTAATCGTTAAGGAGACTATAGAGCCCTTAATCGGTATTGTGGCCGAGGACAGCGAATTAGGTAAAGATAATGTTTTAGAAGCTATCTCTCTTGCTGAGAACAAAGGCTACAGGGCAGTCCTCATAGAGGGAGACGAGGCCCATAGGAAAATGGACGATATGTTGAGAAAGAAAGAGATAGATGCAGCCGTAACAATGCATTATTCATTCCCAATCGGCGTTTCCACAGTAGGAAGAGTAATAACTCCAGGAAGGGGCAAAGAAATGTTTATTGCCACTACAACAGGAACGTCGTCTACAGATAGGGTAGAGGGAATGGTTAAAAATGCAATCTATGGAATCATAGCTGCAAAAGCAAGCGGTGTAAAAGAGCCTACAATTGGTATTGCCAATATAGATGGGGCAAGGCAGGCAGAAAAGGCTTTAAGGGAATTAGAACAGAAGGGTTATGATATTAAATTTGCAGAATCTGCACGCCAGGAAGGCGGCATAGTCATGAGAGGAAACGACTTGCTTGCAGGTTCAGCTGATGTTATGGTAATGGATTCCTTGACCGGAAACCTGATGATGAAGCTATTCTCAGCCTACACAACAGGAGGTAGTTACGAATCTACAGGATATGGCTACGGTCCTGGAATAGGTGAGGGCTATGACAAGATAGTACTGATAGTTTCCAGAGCATCGGGAGCCCCTGTTATTGCAGGTGCCATAGAGTATGCAACACAGCTTGTTAAGCATAACTGTTTGAAAGTAGCAGGGGATGAGTTTGCCAAAGCCAATAGAGCGGGATTGAAGCAAATCTTAGAGGGCTTAAAGGATAGAAAACCGGTT
Source organism: Clostridiales bacterium (assembly GCA_012523915.1). GTDB lineage: Bacteria > Bacillota > Clostridia > Peptostreptococcales > Anaerovoracaceae > JAAYHT01. The sequence goes on along the minus strand of JAAYSU010000032.1, from coordinate 4,898 downwards.
GCTACAGATGAAGAGGTAAAGCCCCCTGTAAAAGAAATTGTAACTGTAGAAATTCCAGGTATAGAGATTATGGATATAGAGGATGCGGCTAAAGCGTTATGGGCTGAAGGGATATATGCTGAGACAGGTATGGGATGCACTGGCCCAGTGGTGTTAGTTAGTGAGGCTAACATATCGAAATCCAAAGAAATACTGTCCAAGGCAGGTTTCATTAAATAAAAACAACCTAAGGGGACATATATGTCCCCTTTATACTATATCAAATATTTTCTAAGAATCCTCTCCGCAGCTTCTTCTTCATAGGGTAGAAAGAAAATTTGATTTGGACGATTATATTGGTCTTCTAAACGGCGGCGGTATTCGGTGGGCGTAATTCCAAACCATTTGCGAAACTGGCTACTTAAATGCTTTCGGTTAGCAAAACCCACCAATGAAGCGATTTGATCCACAGTATCCCGGCTGGCTCCAAGGAGCCGTTGGGCTTCTTCGCAACGTGCCATAGAAAGTAGTTCTGTGAATGATAAGCCACAGGCTTTTTTTATGTACCTGCTAAGATAGCTGACACTGAGGTATTCCTGTGCAGCTATATCCTCCAGCTTCAGCTTTTCTGTACAATGGTCAAAAATATAATCAATAATTCTATAGATGCGAAGAAAATAAGGATCGTTAGGTCTGATATCCGAAGGTTGCACTGCTTTTATCGACCTCCCCTTTTCAATCTTATAGGTATAGAATTGAAAATGGGCGAGCAGAAAGGAGAGCAGCTCCTTTCCCATGTCCTCCAGAGTTGAATCGCTGGTAGATTCATCGTTATAGGCAAAATAAATCCTTGCTAAAAGAAACCTCATATAATTCAACTTATTGCTCATTTGGTTCTTGCGGATAAAGGAATCGCATACAAAATAGGCCTTGTCAATATCTTTAAAATATCGTTTGTAATAATTTAAGTCCAACTGCAGGTATAATAGGAGATTTTTATCTCCTGCAGATGAAATTTGATGGGCATTTCGCATACTAAAAAAATATAGGTCCCCTTCGGAAAGCCGTTGCTTCAGCATAGTATCAGATATACGGACATTTCCTTCAAGGACGCAGAGAATTTCCAAGGCATTTGGATGCACATGGGTAGGGTATTTGGAGATGCTGAATATACCTGCCCTTATTTTACTACGCGATTGATAGCCAACGGTCTCTATAAACATAATACCTCCAAGAGTCATTTATATATATCTATGGTATCATAAAATACTTTTGAAGACAAAATAATACCCATGAAATGACAAAATATTACCCTAATTAAATAGGGTTTCATGATAAAGTAAACTATAAATCGTAAGAGTGTTAATTGGAGGACTAAATGAAAACACACTATTATCTTGGAATCTTGGCCGTTGTTTTCTCCAATGTACTTTGGGGACTTGATTTTATTGCTATTGATTACATGACAGAATATATGCCTACATCGGCTGTTACATTTTTCAGATTGCTTTTCAGTACTGCTGTTTTACTTGTTGTACTCTTAATTAAAGAAAGAAAATTCCATATTGAAAAAGCTGATTGGCCTCGGGTTTTTATCAGTGGCGTCATGGGTGTAACTTTATATACCTGGTTTGAATGCATAGGGATTCAGCGGACCTCTGGTTCATTAGCATCCTTGATACTTGCCACCGTGCCAATCTTCGGGTTATTGGCAGATAGAATTTTATATAAAAACAGTATAACTCCTGTTAAAATTATAGGGATTATCGTTTCCATCGCTGGCGTAGCTATGATAGTAGGCGGATCTGGCGGTGCAGAATTTTCAGGGAGCATTACAGGAGTTCTGTTCATGTTAACTGCAGCTATATCCTGGACATTATACATTGTGCTTGTGAAACCCTTAAATAAAAAGTACTCAATATTGACTTTGACAACAGCCTTGTTAATATCGGGTACTGTAGCTGCTATTCCACTGTTTTTGCTTAATAAGCCGGCAGGTGATATGGTTTACCCTCCGACCCTTTGGATCATTCTAGTAGTGAGTGCCGTTGCTTCCTTTGCTTTAGGAGGATTTACCTATATTTTCGGTGTAAGCAAGTTGTCTGTTACAAAGGTGGTTATCTTTGAAAATATCTTGCCTATCGTAGCCATTGTAGCCTCATATCTACTTTTTAAGGAAATGCTTTCAACAATTCAATTAGTTGGGGGGGCTATAGTACTTATTGCCTGCGCTGCCGTATCTCTATCTTCGGATTCGAAGGCAAGGGATAAAAAAGTTCAAATAAAATGAGAGCCTCTTGCGAAGCTCTCAAATACAATTCCTATTTTGTGTTTGCCTAGAACATTGGCACTACAGCGCCTTCATATGTGTCCTCAATATAGGCCTTGACTTCAGCTGATAGTAGGGCTGCTGCTAGAGCCTGCAAGTCCTCTCTATCCTCATTACCCACCTTGACTGCAAGAACGTTGGAATAGTAGGTTTTAATTGTGGGTGAATCAGCATCTTCGATAGCTAAAGCGTCAGTACCTACCTTGAGACCTGCGTCTATAGCATAGTTGCCATTAATGACTGCCATGTCTACGTCCTGAAGGGAACGAGGAATCTGGGCAGCTTCGATTTCAACAATTTTAAAGTTTCTGGGATTTTCCGTAATATCGTTTATGGTAGCTTCTAAGCCAATGTTTTCTTTCAGCTTTATCAATCCTTGATCTTCTAACAGCAACAAGGCTCTCGCTTCATTTGTGGTATCGTTTGGTACTGCAATCTGGGCACCATCTTCAAGCTCTTCAAGGGAAGCTGTTTTGCCTGCGTAGATACCGAAGGGCTCGTAGTGAACGTCAGCAATGGCTGTTAGTTCAGTTTCATTTTCTACATTGAATTGATCAAGATAAAGACGGTGCTGGAAATAGTTAGCGTCGATATCTCCGCTGTCTAAAGCTAGATTTGGCTGAACATAGTCAACAAACTCCTGGATTACAAGATCATAACCTTGTTCAACCAATAGTTCTTTGGCAATTGCCAGGATTTCTGCATGGGGTGTTGGACTTGCTCCTACGACGATCTTCTGTAGATCTTCGCCTGAGACATCTGGTTCTTCAGTTTCACCAGACCCGCAGGCTGCAAATAGTGAAAGTACTAGTACAGAAATCAATAATAACGATAATATTTTTTTCATATTCTTTTCCTCCAATTTTACTATATCCTTTTGTCGCCAATTTTAGCCAGCCTCATTCCGACCTCTTGCAAGATCTGGACGATAATGACTAGTAATGCGACAGTGATTAGCATAATGTCATCTTGATAGCGGTAATAACCGTAGCGAACTGCAATATCCCCCAGCCCACCTCCGCCTGTAAAGCCAGCTAAGGCGGAATAGCTTAAAATTGTAGTGACAGCAATAGCAGATCCCACAATCAGCGAGGGCTTCGCTTCCGGAAGCATTACCTTGTAGATAATCTGTGTCATGGAAGCGCCCATACATTGGGCAGCTTCTATCACTCCTTTATCCACTTCCTTGAGGGAAGATTCTACTAATCTAGCCACGAATGGCGCAGAGGCGATGACTAACGGAACAATGGTTGCAGTGGAACCGATAGATGTTCCAACTATAAGTCGGGTAAAGGGGATCACAGCTACCAGCAGGATCAGAAAAGGTACCGATCTCAGCAAATTAACAACGATGCCCAAAACGGTATTTATTCCCCTTACCAGAGAATTTTGGCTTCCGTCAGAGACCACTAGAGCAACACCCAGTGGCAGGCCTATTACATAAGCCAGGGCGGTGGACACCAGGGTCATATAAAGTGTTTCCAGCAAGCCGTTTCCAATCATTTTCAAAACTACACTGCTAAACACTTTCTTCCACCTCCTTTACTATTATGTCCTGGGTACTTAGAAAGGCCAGGACCCGGTTGGATAAGTTCTCATCTTCGGGAAGCTGAATGATCATCTGACCAAAGGCCTTCCCATCTATATTTTTAGTATCGGCAAACATAATATTTACCGGAGCCTTACATTCTAAAATCGTCCTTGCCAAAACAGGTTCGTATGAAGAGTTACCATTAAATATGATTTTCACCAGGCGGCTGCCGATGACCCGGTCAGATATGTTTCCACCTGGCGCGGAAAAGCTCTTGGCAATCTCTGTCTTAGGATTGGTGAATATGTCAATAACATTACCAATTTCTACGATCCGGCTATTATCTATAATGGCGATCCTTTGGCAGATTTCTTCAATTACACTCATTTCATGGGTGATGACCACTATGGTGAGCCCTAGATCCTTGTTGATCTGTTTCAGCAATCCAAGAATCGAATGGGTGGTTGCAGGGTCTAAAGCGCTAGTGGCTTCATCGCAGAGCAAGACCTTGGGTCTAGTGGCCAGGGCCCTGGCAATTGCCACCCTCTGCTTCTGACCTCCCGACAGTTGGGAGGGATAGGCCTTGGCCTTGTCCGAAAGCCCTACAATTTCAAGGAGCTCATAGGCCCGCTTTTGCGCCTGGCTTTTATCCATTCCTACAATCTCCAAAGGAAAACAGACGTTATCTAAGGAGTTGCGCTGCATAAGTAAGTTGAAATGCTGGAAAATCATGCCCATTGATTGACGTGCGATTAATAGCTCCTTCTTGCTGAGCTTCGAAAGGTCCTTTCCATCAAAAAATACAGTGCCCTTTGTAGGTCGCTCTAAAAAGTTCATGCAGCGAACCAAGGTACTTTTGCCGGCACCGCTGAATCCTATGATACCGAAAACTTCGCCTTCGTGAATATCCAGATTGATATCTTCCAAAGCCTTGACTTCTCCGGTTTTACTTGTATATATTTTTTCCAGATCTCTAATTGAGAAAATAGGACTTTTTCCCATTTGTATACTCCTTCCTGATCTAGTTTACCAGGAGTCTCCAATTTATAAAAGCATCTA
>JAAYSU010000031.1 GCA_012523915.1 Clostridiales bacterium | reverse complement strand
GAACAAGAGGTCTTTATGGGAGATTTCCCATTGATGACTGAAAAAGGTACCTTTATCTATAACGGTGCTGAAAGGGTAGTTGTCACACAACTAGTTAGGTCCCCAGGGCCTTATTATGATGTAGCAATAGATAAATCAAATAATAAATTGTATTCTACCACGATTATACCAAATCGTGGTGCTTGGCTTGAATTTGAAACTGACTCTAATGAAGTTATTTCCGTTAGAGTTGACAGAACCAGAAAACAACCAATAACAACAATTCTTAGAGCATTAGCATATAAGTCTGTTGAAGAAAAGGTTGTTTATGAACAGAAAAAGGATTCAAGCGTATCTGAAAGAGAACTTCGGAAGAAGATCCGTAGATATGGGGAATTTTCAAGTAATATAGCAAAGAGTCTATATGAAGGAACTAATGAAGAAATTAGAGAAATTTTTGGTGAAAGCGATCGACTTGAGAAATCGATTGCTAAAGATGCGACTACAAATTACGATGAGGGCTTAAAAGAGATATATAAGAAGCTAAGACCAGGAGAGCCCGCTACGTTTGAAAGCGCATATGATTTAATTGAGGCGCTTTTCTTTGATGCGAAGAGGTATGACCTGGCTAAGGTTGGAAGATATAAATACAATAAAAAATTAGGTCTGGCTAACAGATTAGTTGGCTGTGTTGCTGCTGAAACTGTAGTAGATCCATCTACAGGCGAAGTTTTAGCTGAAAAAGATCAAAAGATCAACAGAGAGCTAGCTTTTGTAATAGAAAATGCCGGCCTCGAGTTTGTCAATGTATATAGTAAATTAGAGGACAAGAGAGTAGTTAAGGTAATAGGAAATAATTTTGTAAAAATTGATAAATATATCAGTTTTGATATAAGTGAGTTAAAGCTACCAGATAAGGTATATTATCCTGCTTTAAAATGGATTCTAGAAAATTCAGATGATGAAAAGGAGATAAAGAGTTATTTAAAATCAATGAAGAATCAATTATCTCCAAAGCATATAATCCTGGATGATATCATAGCATCCGTAAGTTATATCCTTAACCTGAGTGAAGGTATCGGGCATGTTGACGATATCGACCACTTAGGAAATAGAAGGCTAAGAACAGTAGGAGAGTTGCTCCAAAACCAATTCCGAATTGGTCTTGCGCGTATGGAACGTGTAGTAAAAGAGAGAATGACTATTCAAGATATTGAAGTTACTACACCTCAGGCACTTATGAATATTCGTCCTGTTACGGCAGCTATAAAAGAGTTCTTTGGAAGCAGCCAATTATCCCAATTTATGGACCAAACCAATCCCCTGGCCGAATTAACCCATAAGAGAAGATTGTCGGCATTAGGGCCGGGAGGATTGTCAAGAGAAAGGGCAGGCTTTGAAGTCCGTGACGTTCACCATTCTCACTATGGAAGGATGTGCCCTATAGAAACACCTGAGGGTCCAAATATTGGATTAATAGGCTCTTTGACAACATATGGAAGGGTAAATGAATACGGTTTTATTGAAACGCCATATAGGAAAGTTGACAAAGAGAAAGGTATAGTTACTGGTCAGATACAGTATCTGACAGCTGATGATGAAGAGCAGATTATTATTGCACAGGCTAACGAGCCTTTAGATAGCGAAGGTCACTTTGTCAATGCCAAGGTTGTTGTAAGAAAACCGGGCGGCGAACTTGATATGGTTCCAAGGGAAGAAGTAGACTACATGGACGTTTCTCCAAAGCAGGTAGTATCAGTTGCTACTGCTATGATTCCTTTTTTGGAGAATGACGATGCTAACCGTGCACTAATGGGTTCTAACATGCAGCGCCAGGCAGTGCCACTATTAGTAACTGATGCTCCGTTGGTTGGAACCGGTATGGAATATATTGCTGCTAAGGATTCAGGTGTAGTAGTAATTGCTAAGAATTCTGGTACAGTAGAGTACGTTGATGCTAATAGAATCAGAATCAGAAGAGATAGCGATAACGGTATTGATAACTACAGATTATTAAAATTTAAGCGTTCAAACCAGGGTACTTGCATCAATCAAAAGCCTATCGTAGTTAAAGGAGAGCATGTTGAAGAGGGTGAAGCCATTGCCGATGGACCCTCAACACAATTGGGTGAAATAGCTCTTGGCAAGAACTTGCTTGTCGGTTTTATGACATGGGAGGGCTATAACTACGAAGATGCTATTGTTATAAATGAACGTTTGGTAATGGAAGATACGCTAACCTCCCTTCATATAGAGGAATATGAGGCAGAAGCAAGGGATACCAAGCTTGGCCCTGAAGAAATAACCAAGGATATTCCTAACGTAGGGGAAGATGCATTAAAAGATCTGGATGAAGAAGGAATAATACGTATAGGTGCAGAAGTAACGTCTTCAGATATTCTTGTTGGAAAGGTGACTCCAAAGGGAGAGACTGAACTTACTGCAGAGGAAAGGTTATTAAGGGCAATTTTTGGTGAAAAGGCAAGAGAAGTAAGAGACACCTCCTTGCGAGTCCCACACGGGGAATCAGGAATTGTTGTCGATGTTAAGGTATTCTCTAGGGACAAGGGAGACGAACTCTCTCCAGGCGTTAACAAGCTTGTAAGGGTTTACATCGCTACTAAGCGAAAGATTAGTGTAGGCGACAAGATGGCAGGACGCCATGGAAATAAGGGAGTTATATCCACAATTTTACCAGAAGAAGATATGCCCTTCTTGGACGATGGAACTCCTTTAGAGATAATGCTTAATCCTTTAGGTGTGCCGTCGCGTATGAATATAGGTCAAGTACTGGAGACCCACCTAGGCTTGGCGGCGAAACACAAGGATTGGTATATTTCAACACCTGTATTTGACGGTGCCAGTGAGATGGACATCATTGAGCTGTTAAAGGAATGCGGATTGCCGGAGAGCGGCAAAATGACTCTTAGGGATGGTAGAACAGGGGAACCTTTAGATAGCCCTGTGACTGTTGGCTATATGTATATGTTGAAACTCCATCACTTAGTTGACGATAAGATCCATGCAAGGAGCACAGGACCTTACTCCTTGGTTACTCAACAGCCTCTCGGAGGTAAGGCTCAGTTCGGTGGACAGAGATTTGGTGAGATGGAAGTATGGGCTTTAGAGGCATACGGAGCTGCATATACACTTCAAGAAATTCTTACTGTAAAGTCCGATGACGTAATCGGTAGAGTAAAGACATATGAAGCAATTGTAAAGGGAGAAAATATTCCTGAGCCAGGTATTCCGGAGTCCTTTAAAGTATTGATTAAAGAGATGCAAAGCTTAGGTCTTGATGTCAAAGTACTCACTCAGGAAAATGAGGAAATTGAAATAAAAGAATCTACAGAACTTGAGGGTATTTCGAGTTTAGAAAATATTATCGAAATTGAATCTGTGACAGATGAGGAAGAGATATTAGATGAGGACGCTGGATACAGTGAGGAAAAGATTGAAGAAGATCTGTTGGATGACGATGAGGAAATAGACTTAGAAGAAATAGACCTTAATGAAGATTTCGAGAGCGGGGAGGAAATCTCTTAGGAGGGGAAGTATGTACGAATTAAATAACTTTGAATCAATAAAAATCAGCTTGGCATCCACTGAAAAGATAAGAAGCTGGTCAAGAGGTGAAGTAAAGAAGCCTGAGACCATAAATTATAGAACTTTAAAACCAGAAAAAGAAGGTTTGTTTTGTGAAAAGATATTCGGCCCAACAAAAGATTGGGAATGCCACTGCGGTAAGTATAAGAGAATTCGCTACAAAGGAATCGTCTGTGACAGATGTGGAGTGGAGATAACCAAAGCCAAGGTAAGAAGAGAAAGAATGGGGCATATAGAGCTTGCCGCCCCTGTTTCTCATATTTGGTATTTCAAAGGAATACCTAGCAGAATGGGCTTAGTACTAAATATGTCTCCTAGAAAGTTGGAAAAGGTTCTATACTTTGCCGCTTATATAGTACTTGATCCCGGTGATACGGAT
>JAAYSU010000030.1 GCA_012523915.1 Clostridiales bacterium | reverse complement strand
ATAACATATTACATCACTATGGGACAAATCCTTCTAACTCTTAAGCACCTTTACCCGCCTTAATATTTAACTTGGATAATAGTGTATCCTTTAACCTACCCCCGCTTTTTCTCGCCCATTTAACAGTTGATCAACCCTAATTGAAAGATATAAATGTTCAAGTTGCGCCATCTAGGCGGTTTTTTTATGTCAAATTAATTACATATTTATGTTGTCCATAGTGGTATATTATGGTATAATGAAAGCGTATATTACAGAGGTGAGGAGAGATGCTAATATGTTCCTTAAATCAACAAAACAGAAAAACGGACGTATTAATCTAAGCATCGTTGAAGGTTTTAGAGATCCTGTAACTAAGAAAACAAGGCACAAGGTAATAGAGAATTTAGGTTATTTAGATGAGTATTTGGATCGCTATGAAGACCCTATAGCACATTTTAAGGAAGTTGCTCGCATTCGCACTCAAAAGTTAAAAGAAGCAGAAGCTGAAAAAGAGATTTATCTAGGGTATGTTAACGCAGATGAGCATATGGATGAAGGAGAAGACTCCGTGAAACATATGGGCTTTCTTCCTTTAAGTTCAATTTATCATGAACTGAAGATTGACCAATTTATTATCAATCGCCAACGTAGCTTGGATATGGATTATTCATTAAATGATGTAATGCAGCTTTTGGTATATACACGTATGCTATCACCTGGATCCAAGTTGGCTAGTTTCAAAGAGAAAGATAATATTGCCAGACCCTTTAATTGTGACTGGTACGATGTTTATCGTGCCTTAGATTATTTTACGGCTTTCCGTGAGGGGCTCCTTCTCCACCTTCATGAACAGGTTAGGATCAATTACAATCGTAGAACCAATGTAGTTTTCTACGATGTTACAAACTACTATTTCGAGATTGACCAAGAGGATGAAGTTCGTCGCAAAGGTTTTTGCAAGCACAACACACGCAAACCTTTGGTTCAAATGGGTTTGCTTCTCGATGAGGATGCTATTCCAATTACCTATCGCATTTTCAAAGGAAATACACATGATAGCCAGACAATGATGCCTTTGCTACAAGGAACACGCATTGACTATGGACTGGATAGGATTATTACTGTTGCTGATAAGGCTTTGAATAGCGGTGATAATGTTGCATTCCTTATGTCTAAAGGTGACGGATTTATTTTTTCACAGAAAATACGAGGAGCTACACAAGATCTCCAATCATATGTTTTTGACCAAGCAGATTACATAGAAAAAAAGGACATATTGAAGCAGGTTGATGCATGGGGTGAAAAAGATGACAATCAAGGTGCTCCTGTGTTTCGCATGAAATCAAGATTCTACCCACAAGAATTCTGGGTAACCCATGCAGACGATGTTAAACGTAAAATCCCTTTGGATGTGAAACAAATTGTCTGCTACAACGAGCTTTATGCCAAACGTCAAAAGCACAAACGAGCAGAACTTCTTGCAAAAGCCCAAAATATCATAGCAAATCCAAAACGCTATAATAAAAAAGAAGCAGGTGGGGCATTAAGATACGTAAAGAATATCGAATACGATCCAGAGACTGGTGAGTGCATAAATATCAAGCGCATTCCTTACTTAGATTTTGAAAAGGTTGTTGAGGACGAAAAGTACGATGGTTATTATGCGCTTATTACCAGTGAGGTAGACATGCCTGATCATGAAGTTGTTAAAGCGTATCATGGACTTTGGGAGATTGAACGTAGCTTCAGAATCACGAAAAGTGACTTGAAAAGCCGCCCGGTTTATGTTTCCCTGGAATCAAGAATTGAAGGTCACTTTCTTACTTGTTTCATTGCACTTTTGATTTTAAGGCTTCTAGGCAAGCGATTAAATGGAGAGTATGCACCTGAACAGATAATTGAATCTCTAAGAAAATATCGAGTTTGCTTTATTAAAGATAACGTGTTTAAATCTACCTACTATGACAAAATTATTAAGGATTTAGGTGATGTGCTCAATTTAAAACTAAACAAACGTTTTTTAAGAACTGGTGAGATAAAACAACTTGTTGCAGATACTAAAAAAGAAATTTGAAATATACAACACATCTTTAAAAAAGAGAAACCTCCGTAATCCAGTAGTACCAATGGATACAGAGGTTTATTTTTGCTTTCACTGTTAAAGTCGAGATTTGTATGATTGTACTGATAGTATATACAACCTATATTGTCAATTCAAGTTATATTTGTAGAAGTTCTAGGCTATTTTTTTAGCCCATAGGCAGTGGGATTTGTGTTAATCAGGTGAGCCAGTATATCTGCATCCAAAGTTTT
>JAAYSU010000029.1 GCA_012523915.1 Clostridiales bacterium | reverse complement strand
CTAAACCGAGCATACCAATTTTTAGAGTCTCAACAACCGTCTCGGCATTTTCTCCGCTTTCAGCTTCTTTAGTGTCCTGATCATCTGCACAACCAAACATCATCATTACAATACAGATGAGTAATAATATAGCCGTTCCGTATTTCAACATCTTAGTTTCACTAAATCTCCTCCTGACTATCACTTATATATGATAATATACTCTATTAGAGTAAGTCTAATAAGATTTATTAAATAAAATCAAAAAATATATCTAAATGAAAGAATTGCTTGAATAGCAAAGGTAGGAATAACAAAAAAGCATCTAAGGTCTAAGATACCAAATAATTAATAAAGGTTGGCTTTATCTGTTTCTACAATAATAATATCTTCTCCGAATTTCTTAATAGAATTCCATGGTATGTGAATATAATCTGCTAAGCCTGTGAAACTTAATCTCGGTTTATTCTCAGGAACTAAAATAACTTTGATTTTTCCTGTTCTCTCATCGAAAATTAGCTCAGCATCATACAAATCTCCGTATCTGCTGCCATCTCTGATATCTATGATTTCTTTTTCACCTAAATCTGATAATCGCATAATTACCTCCCAAAAATCTAATCATATTAATATATATTTAAATAATTAAATAAAATGCTTATGAAGAAAGGGAAAAATTATGAGTAAAGAAGTACGTGAGAAAAACAATGAAGAGAAAAAACCGGATGAAACATCAGAAGTTAAACAAAGTATAGATAGCTTCGGCACAATAAATAACGCCTTTGATTTTGAAAGCGAAATACAGTATCTAACAATAATTGGTAGCATCGAAGGACATTCAGTTCTTCCACCACAGAATAAAACTACAAAGTATGAAAATATTATTCCTCAGTTAGTGGCTATAGAGGAGAATAAGAATATAAAAGGGTTGTTAACTATATTAAATACGGTGGGAGGAGATGTAGAAGCAGGCCTAGCTATTGCTGAATTAATTGCAACTATATCAAAGCCTACAGTATCACTAGTACTAGGTGGCGGGCACAGTATTGGCATACCTCTAGCTACCGCAAGTGACTATTCTTTTATAGCCGAAAGTGCAACAATGACAATGCACCCTATAAGGATGACAGGTTTAGTTATAGGAGCACAGCAGACGTATGAATACTTTAGAAGGATGCAAGAAAGGGTAGTAGACTTTATAGCAAGAACTTCAAATGCTGATAAAGAGACAGTTATTAAATATATGAATGCTACAGGAAATATGGCTAATGATGTTGGCACAATACTTTATGGAAAAGAAGCGATGGAGATAGGCCTTATTGATGAAGTTGGAGGGCTTAGAGAAGCGCTCAACAAACTTAAAGGTTTAATTAAGGAAAGAGAAGAGGAGTCTTAATGTCGAATATTGTCGAATAATTCATATTGTAAATAAATGTAAAGTAAGTTAATATTTATATTACCAAATATTTACAATATGAGGCGACATTATGAATTATATTAAATTACTCTTGGCTGACAGTGATTACGAATATACGAAGGTTCTTGGCAGAACACTAGCAAATAGATTCCCAATATTTCATGTTGAAATTTTAGATGCTGATATTGATATAATAATTCAGCATCTAAAAGATAATTCTTATGATTTAATACTAATAGATTCCGAGTATAGAGAGAAACAATTTTACGATCATAATTCAAAAATTATTTGGTTATCAGATAACAAGTTAGAAGTAGATAATAAAGAAAATCTCTTATATAGATATTCTGGAGTCGATGAAATATCTTCCCGGCTACAACTTATTCATGCCAAGCTATCTGGTATGAAAAAAACACATTGCAATGATTTACAGGCAAATTTAGTTGGATTCACTGGTGCAGCAGGAGGGGTAGGGAAAACTTCTATTGCTATAGCAACAGCTAGGGAATTATCATCTTTTCACAATTTCAAGGTGCTATATCTATCGATGGAAGAACATGAGTCAACAGCAATCTATTTTACCAAAGATGGGGGAAAGAACACTATTAGCGATTATATTTATTATCTTTACTCACGAAATGAGTCTCATTTGGCTAGCTATATTGACTCATTTATATATAAAGATGAATATGGATTAGAAGTATTTCGCCCATCAAAGGGAATAAATGAGTTAATTATGCTTTCTAAAGAAGATACATCATATTTTCTAGAATCTGTTTGCAAGTTTAGAAATTATCACTATATTTGTATAGATTTCAAAGCAAGCGGTTCTGAACAATCAATGTATTTATTTAATAACTGTAACAAAATTATTCTGATCGATGACAGTAGTCCACTTTCAATTTATAAAAATAATAAATTTGAGAAATACCTTAATATTTTCCTTAATCAGAAACTCGATGACAAAATAATACGCGTAAGAAACAAATGGGTAGCAAAAGAAGAAAATCTTCCTTCACCTGAAATATTGGTATTAGAAAATGATACTGAAAGCTTCATTTATGGTGAAGACTTCATTGAAATTAACATAAATTATGGTTTTGGAATGGGGGTTAAGAAACTTGCAGAAGAGATACGAAAGGATGTATGACTCAGTCGGAACAATCAAACAAATTACAGAGTCCGTACGTGAAGTGATAAATGCTAGAGAAGAAAAATTATCAGATGCGGAAGTCCTAGAACTTATAGAAGATTTTGTTTTACATGACAAGATGACAGGAATTTATCCTTATCAAGAAAAAAGAAATATGGTTCAAGGGGTTTTCAATGCTACAAGAAAAGAACTGGGTCTTTTACAACCATATGCAGATGATGCCAATGTAAGTGAGATAATGGTTAATGGACTTGATGGGATATTCATTGAGCGCAAAGGGAGAATAGAAAAAATAGATCAGAAATTTGATAGTTATGAAGAGCTAGAGGAAATAATTCGTCGTCTTGCAGCTAAAGTACATAAAGAAATAAATGAACTAAATCCTATAGTTGATGCCAGAATGGAAGACGGATCCAGGATACATGCTGTATACAAAAATGTAGCCTTAAACGGTCCAATACTATCCATTAGAAGATTCCCTGAGAAAAGGATCACAATGGAAGAACTATTAGATCTAGGGACAATAACAAGAGAGTGTGCATTATTTTTAGAATGTTTAGTAAAGGCTGGCTACAATATTTTTATATCAGGAGGGACAAGCTCAGGAAAGACAACCTTTTTAAATGTCCTATCTAATTATATTCCTAAAGATGAAAGGGTCATTGTAATTGAGGATTCAGCTGAATTGCAGATTACTGGTGTAGAAAATATCGTTCGGATGGAAAGCAAGCAAGCCAATATGCAGGGTAAAGGTGAAGTGAGTATTAGACAGTTGATTAAAGCAAGTTTGCGTATGAGACCTGATAGGATAATAGTAGGAGAGGTTAGAGGGGCAGAAGTATTGGATATGGTACAAGCTATGAATACCGGCCATGACGGGTCATTATCAACTGGTCATGGGAATTCGCCTGAAGGAATGCTTACGCGACTTGAAGCGATGTTTTTAACTGCTTCAGACTTTCCAATAGAAGCTATAAGAAATCAAATCTCAGAGGCTATCGATATTATAGTCCATATGGCACGCATGCCAGATAAAAGCCGTAAGGTTATCGAGGTCGTGGAGATAGAAGGCTATAAAGATGGACAATATATAACAAATCCGCTGTTTCGCTACAAAAGGGGCAAGGGATTGGAATCATCAGGTATGGGTTTGAAAAATTTAGCTAAATTGAAGATGAAAGGGATAGAACTCAAATGATCAATTATGATACATATCAGCTTACAGGAAAAAAGAGAGTTTATTTCTATTTGATTGTTGGATTATTAATGGCAGGGGTTGGTTTTCTTTTTTACAAGAGCAAGTTGATCATCATACTATTTATTGCTCTGTCTTATCCAATAGAAAAATACTATGTTAAACAATTGGCTCAAAAAATGAGAAGAGAACTCTCTTATCAGTTTCGTGATCTACTTTATTCACTATCGGCGTCCTTTGCAACAGGTAGGCACATGCAGGAGGCTTTAATTGAAGCAGAGTCAGGTTTAAAGCTGATTTACGATGAGAAAGCGGCTATAAATAGAGAATTAGCTCATATGGTAAAGCGGATGATAGAGAGTAAAGAATCAGAAGAGGAATTGCTATGGGATTTTGCTATTAGAAGTAATGTTGAAGACATACGAAATTTTGTAGATATATACTCAATTTGCAAGCGAACAGGTGGCAATATGGAAAAAGTGATAATGAGAGCAATTGATGTTCTGTTAGATAAGATAGATATTAAGAGGGAGATTAACACATTGACAGCTCAAAAAAGAATGGAGTCTTACATATTAACTGCAATACCATTTATATTGCTAATATTCCTTCATATTGTATCCCCAAATTATCTTGCTGTAATGTATGAAACTATAGAAGGAAGAATTATTATGACCCTAGCTCTATTAACAATCGTTACCTCATTATTTTGGAACTTGAAGCTCACAAATATATCAATTTAGGGGTAAATTATGAAAGATATTATTACAAAGATATCTGAAAAGATGTTAGAAGCTTTCCCAAATTGGTGTTTTGGAAATAGTTCTGTTATCAAGTCCAAATGTACCAACAACTATGGATTAAGAGACTGGAAATCTGTTGATTACAAAATTCGGCTAAGAAATGCACAGATGGTGTTGATATTTACGATTATATTTATGTTTTCTTTATTAATCGCTATCATTTTATCTAATTCAGAAGAAGCAACCTTAAATAAACTAAACAGGCCGGAATACGGTGAAGAAATTCGAAGTGAATATATTAGAGCTAGCTTAAGTTATCAAGGGGATGTATTAGATAAATATATTAGGATCAAGATACCGCCTAAAAGATTAACAGAAGATGAAAAAAAACAGATATTATCCGAATATGTTAGAAATCTTCCATCCATCATTTTAGCCAACAATGATGGATTAAACAGTATAACAAGTGACTTATATTTACCTGAAAAAGATGAGCAATTAAATATTGCAATAGAATGGAGTTCAAGCTCCCCAGAACTTTTAAATAACAGAGGTGAACTCGATTCATTGAAGGCCCAAAATGGAGGGGAAGTATTATTAACAGCTAGCTTAAGTTTAGATGATCTGGTTGAAGTTGTTAGCATCCCT
>JAAYSU010000028.1 GCA_012523915.1 Clostridiales bacterium | reverse complement strand
TTCTGATTCTATGCTTTGATAAAAAAAGAGCATATAAAATCATTGAGCATATGAATTATAGTGGTAAAATGGCTAAGAAATTTAAAAGTGCTATTGAACTATTGGAGGATTTATATTTTTCTTCAGGCGATAGATATCTGTTGAAGCGCTTTTTATATAAACATGGAGTAGAGACCTATGAGTTTTTAGACAGTATTACTAAACAACAGCGAAATGTCTACGATATCCCCGGCTATCGCATTGAATCGCGTTATCATTTACTAGACGATATAAAAAAATGCAAGGACCCTATGTACTTAGAAGATTTAGCTATTAACGGAAGAGACCTAATAGAAGCAGGAATAGCTGAAGGTGAAAAGGTCGGTGAAATTCTTAATATGCTGGTGGATGTTGTACATAGGTTCCCTGGGATGAATACAAAACCTAAGTTATTAAGAAAGGCTAAAAGCCTGAAAAAGAATCCATTTGCAGTTAAGTTTAGGAATATTCATTTCTATAGATAGGAAGAAAATGATAGAAAAAAGAGGAATTGTATCAGAGATCATATATCGGAACAAAGATGATGGGTATAGTATAATAGTTATAGAAAATGAAGAAAGTTTGGAACAATTAACTGCAGTGGGATATCTTCCTAATGTTGACAAGGGACGAGAATTCACATTAATAGGCAAATGGAGAATCCATCCAACATATGGAGAACAATTTGCCTTTGAATCCTACAGGGAAGAGATTCCTAGCACTGCAGATGGAATAAAAGGATTCCTTTCTTCAGGAATCCTACGGGGGATAGGTAAAAAAACTGCCCTTGCTATTGTTGAGAAATTTGGTGATGATACCCTCAGGATCATTGAAGAGGAACCCGATAGGCTTACGGAAGTTCATGGTATCGGTGAAGTAAAAGCAAAGTCAATTACTGAAGCCTTTAGGTCACATAAGGAATTCGCTAAGATCGTTCTATATTTACAAAAATTCGGTATTTCTACCGCATATGCAATGAAGCTATATAAAGTCTATGGTTCAAAGACTATTGAGATAATCGAGGAAAATCCCTATCAAATGGTAGGAGATGTCTTTGGTATTGGCTTTAAAAAAGCTGATAAAATTGCAGAGAGGCTCGGAATAGATCCCCACGATGAAAACCGCATTAGAAGTGGAATAATATATACCTTATGGGTCTATATAAATGATGGACATACCTTTGTGCCTCATAAACAATTCTGTGAGACTACCGCCCAGCTATTAGATATTAGTTCTGTTGAAGTTCATGATATGTCAGTTCATATGGCTTTTGAAGGCGACATACATATAGAGAACCTAGAGGGAAGAGCGGTAGTTTATCTAATGCCCTATTTCATGGCAGAGCAAAAAGTTTGTAGAAAGTTAATGGAAATTGCCCGTTCTCCCTTAAAAGCTATAAATGCTGATGTGGATCAACTTATTGAATTGACTGAAAGACAGACTGGTATAGTTCTTTCTGAAAACCAAAAAGATGCAGTAAAAGCATCTTTAAACAATGGTGTAAGTGTAATAACTGGTGGCCCAGGAACAGGCAAGACAACGATAATAAATACTATAATAAACATATTTACCCATAGTGGGCTTGCCACCGCAATTGCAGCCCCTACAGGAAGGGCGGCAAAGAGGATCACAGAAACTACAGGGTACGAAGCCTCAACTATACATCGTTTGCTTGAATACTATTACTCAGAAAACGAAGACGATATGCGTTTTGGGAAAAATGAAGAGAATAAGCTTGAGTATGATGCTGTAATTATTGATGAAGCATCGATGATTGATATTCTACTTATGAGAGGACTATTAGATGCAATTTCTCCCGGGACAAGACTAATTATGGTTGGGGATGGGGATCAGCTTCCTTCAGTAGGAGCGGGAAATGTATTCCGGGATATTATAGATAGTGAAGTCATATTTTCTATAAAACTAACTGAGATTTTCCGACAGGCAGAGGAAAGCTTGATAGTAGTTAATGCCCACAAAATCAACCAAGGAGATTATCCTGATTGCAATGAAAAGGACAAGGATTTCTTTTTTCTCAGGCGGAAGGGGGAAAAGGAAATGCTTGCTACAATAAAAGATCTATGTGTTAGAAGATTGCCGGGATATTTTAAAGACTACGATATACTTAAAGATGTACAGGTTCTTACCCCTATAAGAAAAGGAACTTTGGGGTGTAATAATTTGAACCGTGAGCTTCAAGACATTCTTAACCCTCCTTTTAAAAAGCTGAATGAAAAGCGTTTTGCTGACCGAGTATTCCGAGAAGGCGACAAGGTGATGCAGATAAAGAATAACTACCAGCTTGAGTGGAAGCGTTTGGATGATTTCAGCGAGGGCCAGGGAGTATTTAACGGAGATTGCGGATTCATTGTAAAAATTGATACGGAATACAATGAAGTAACTGTAGTTTATGAAGAAAATAAATATGTGAAATATGATTTTACTCAATTGGATGAGCTGGAACTTGCTTATGCGGTTACAGTGCATAAAAGCCAAGGTAGTGAATTTCCTATTGTAATTATGCCCATATCATGGTTCCCGCCCATACTTGCTACCCGCAACCTTTTGTACACAGCGGTTACCCGTGCTAAGGAAGCGGTGATTTTGGTTGGCTCTGAAAGAATGATGCATGGAATGATCGATAATAACAGGATTGAAGAACGCTATTCCGGATTAGGCATAAAATTGAAAGAATTTTTACAATGTTAGAAAATTTATTTAGACCCTTGATGGAATTGATTTTTCCGTCTAATATATATTGTATGTGTTGTGAACGCCCTATCGACAGTAAAATGCCATATTCTCTATGTGGGCATTGTGTGAGAATAGTTCAGTGGGTTGACGGTAATTCTTGTAGCAAATGTGGCAAACCACTTTACAATTACGGCAGCGATACATGCAAAGACTGCAGCCTATCCAACCGCGAGTTCAAAAGAGGGTTTACAACTGTGAGATATAGCCGACTTGAACGGGATATCATTCATCAGTTTAAATACCGGGATAGGAGTTACTATGGAGAAAAACTGGCAGAACTTATGTATGAACGCATACTTTCTGAGGATATAGATGCAGATTTAATTTTGCCTGTTCCCATGTATAAACTGAAGGAAAGGCGGAGAGGATATAATCAGGCTGGCTTATTAGCTCGAGCTTTGGCGAGAAATCTGGATAAACCTTATTATCCAGACCTCTTGATAAGAAATTTGGATACTAGACCTATGAGTAGCCTGGGAGCAGAAGAAAGGAAGAAGAACTTAGAGGGAGCATTTTCAGTAGATGGGGATAAAGCTCACATAATCAAGGATAAAACAATTCTGTTAGTTGATGATATATTTACTACCGGCAGTACAGTAAATGCATGCTCGGAGGCTTTAAGGAAATTTGGAGCAGCTTCTGTCTATGTACTTACTTTTGCTGCTGGATCATAGAAGTCAGATAATGGAATTGCCCAGGTCTGTGGTTGAAAGTTCATGCTAGCTACGGGCGAAAGGACCCACGTAAGCTGGACCGCGAGGCGGCAGTGATCATGGCGTAGCCTAGTTGTAAGACCTGTTGATCAGTTCGTTAGCGACAGAAATCGACAGGCGAGTGTGGGGGCAAAGACCAGGTCAGCTGGGCAATTCCATTATCTGATTTGTTTTTATCCACAAGCTAATAAACATGGCGAAAAAAATAATCTCTTAAAAACTAAGAGAAAAATATTAATATTTATACATAACAAAAAACACGAG
>JAAYSU010000027.1 GCA_012523915.1 Clostridiales bacterium | reverse complement strand
TCTATTATAGCTGTTCCTTTGATAAAACTACTTGCTATTGCACTTGTTTACAAAGTTACTGCAGCTTTGGTTGAACCTATAGGCAATAAGATTATATCTGACTGTTTAAATGAGTTAGGAAATACCGTGATAATTCTCGCTGTCATAGTTTTTCTCGGAGCATTACTATTTATCATATTTGTAAGCGTCATAATAAGTATTGGTACATCCATATAGGAGGGGTATTGTGAAAGATTGGGTGTGGAATATATTTCTAATGATAGCTGCGCTTTCATTCATAGAACTCGTCTTGCCAGAGGGCGGCATTAATAAATATTTAAAATTTATTTTTTCGTTGATGATTCTCGGTGTAATAGTTTATCCGATAGGGAATGCTTCGTTTAAAGATGTAACTGCCTCGATTTACGTTACTGAAGAAGGAGAAGTAATGGGAGATATGGGCGATTCACTCCTTGAACGCATAATAGGCATACAGACCAAACAAATTGAAGAAGTATATAAAGAAAAGTTAGATGCTCTAAAAGATGATGAAGAATCATATAAATTAAAAGGAATAAGCATTCCTTGGCCGGATATATATAGTATTGATGAGGAGGAATCGGATTGAAGGAGAAACTTAAAGATGACAAATTTGCAAAAAGTCTACTATATAAATTCATATCAGTTCTAGTAATCGCCATAGTAACTTTACTATTATTAAATGTATTGGCTCAGGATAAGGATGGTCGAAGTCAGATTGTAGATGAAGATGGTGGAACAGAATATACCAGTTCGCAAATCTCGAGCTTAGTTTCGAGAGAAGAAGCTCGCTTAGCCGAAATTTTGAGCACGATAAAAGGTGTCGGTGAAGTTGATGTGATGATAACCTACAAAGATACTCAGGCTGTTAAATCAGTGTTTGCGAATGAAAAATCAAGTGATGAAAGAGATGTGAAAGGTGTCATAGTTACAGCTTCAGGTGCAAGCAGTCCTGTTGTAAAGAACAATATAATGAATGCGGTTGCGGCGGTTTTTGACATACCAATTCAAAATGTCATGGTGTTTGAAAAAAATGAGGAGGGTTATAAATGAGCAAATTTTACAAGAATAAAAGATATAAAAAAAGAACTTTTATACTATTGGGGATGTTGGTCTTAATTATCTGTGTTGGTGTGATCAATGACAAATATTTGAAAGAGAGGGATCCTTTAGAGACCTCCTCTGATTATGTCGATTACGAGCTTGGGCAGATGGATGAACGTGATGGGCAAGTACTTGTAGATAGTATAAATATTACATCCTTGCCCGGTACAAGTCAGGAGGCTTCCACAGAAAGCGCTATTGTTATAACATCTGATGATATAGATGAATTAAGAAACACAGATTCATATTTTGCAGAAATCCGTGCAACAATTGATATGGATCGTAATGAAATAATATCAATGCTTACGGATGTAATAGCAGAGGCAGATGAAGGCCCGGAAAAGAACAATGCTACCCAACAAAAATTGAAGATAATTGAATACATGAACTCTCAGATAGTTATTGAGAATTTAATTGAGAACAAAGGCTTCGCAGATGCCCTTGTCATTATGACGGATACTTCTGTAAATGTAACAGTAAATAAGCAGGATCTTACTCAAAGTGATGTGGCAAAAATTTTGGATATAGTAATAAGGGAGACTAATAGAAAAGCAGATCAAATAGTGATTCAGAGCAAGTATTAATTGTAAAATCTAGCCGTTTCTGCTATAATTCTTTCGAGGTGATCATATGTCTTTAGCTGAGGAAGATAAACTAGGATATGTTAAAATTTCCGATGAAGTAATTGCAATTTGCGTTCTAAATGCTACCTTAAAAACTAAAGGGGTTTCTTCTTTAAGTGGAGGATTAACTGATAGTATTTCTAAAAACATCCTAGGGAAAGATCCACTTTATAAAGGAATTAAGGTTAACCAAAGTGAAGATGGTGTTACTATAGATGTATCAGTCATTGTTAATTACGGTGTTAAGATACCAGAAGTAGCTTGGGATATACAGGAAAATGTAAAAAAGGAAGTTGAAGAAATGATAGAGATGCCGGTAAATGCTGTAAATATCCATGTAAACGGTGTACATTTCGAAGAATAGAAGCTGAAATAACGGAGGATAAAATGGGCAAAACACCCGGAATAAAAACAAGAAGAATTGCAAGAGAGTGTTTTATGCAATTACTGTATGAAATGGAGGCACAAAACGATTTTAGTTATAAAAAAAAGGAACAGTTTTTTGATAATATAAAACAGCTACGTGATTATGAAGAAGAATCAAAAGACTTCAAATATGATTCTTCATATGTCGATAGTATGTTTAATATTATTGCCAATCACCTTGTTGATATTGATAGAGTTCTAATCGATTCTAGTACCAACTGGAAGTTAGAGAGGATCGATCGTGTAGATTTAGCAATAATCAGGCTATCTACGGCAGAGATCCTCTATTACGATGAGATACCCGACTCTGTTTCTATAAATGAAGCTGTAGAGCTAGCTAAGCGGTTCGGAACTGAAGAATCAGGGAAATTTGTTAACGGTATTCTCGGTCGTATATCAAGGGGTAAAAATGAAAGAAACTAATGATTTTATAATGGCTATAGATACAAGCAACTACACTACTTCTATAGCTATTGTAGATTGTAATCAAAATATAATTAAAGATGAAAGAAAGACTCTAAGAGTCAAACAGGGCGAAAGAGGTCTAAGACAATCTCACGCCCTGTTTCAGCATCTAGAAAACTTGCCTCTATTAATTGAAAATGCATTTTCTGATATAGACACTAAAAGCATAAAAGCAATTGCTGTAAGCGATCGGCCAAGGCCAGTAAAAGACTCATATATGCCTGTTTTTAAAGCCGGCTTAACAATAGGAAGTGTCATAGCAAGCAGTTTATCTGTTCCCTTATATAAATTCTCTCATCAGGAGGGGCATTTAGCTGCCGTCTCATATGGGACACAATTCAAGCTAAGAGATAGTTATCTTGCTTTTCACTTATCCGGCGGCACCTGTGAATTACTATATGTTGACGGTAATAGTGTTGAAAAAGTTGGAGGAAGTAAGGATATTTCATTTGGACAAGTAATTGACAGGATAGGAGTCGCATTAGGTATGTTCTTTCCTGCAGGAAATGAAATGGACAAGTTGGCATTTAACTTTGAGGGTGTAAGTATACTTAAGAGAATTCCTTTTGACGGATTGGAAATAAATCTTTCAGGTTTAGAAACACAGGCTCAAAGATTGTTGGCTAATAATAACAAAGAGCAGCTTGCATATAGTATTTTCTATGAGATAAGCTACTGTTTAGTTGAATGGATAAATAAAGCTGTAAATAAAATGAATTGTAATAGGGTTCTTTTAACCGGCGGGGTTGCAGCAAGTGAGTTTATTAGAAAACATCTTAATAACTACTACAAAGACAAGGAAGTAACCATTGAGTTCGGACCTTCTTCTTTGTCAACAGACAATGCTGTAGGATTAGCATTGCTTGGAGGAGCTAAGTTATGGCAATAAAACCAATCAGCGTAGCACAATTAAATTCATATATAAAACGAGTGCTTCAAACCGATCCTCTCTTAGGAAATGTTTCGGTTATTGGAGAGGTTTCGAACTTGAAATTCCATGGATTGGGTCATATTTTTTTCACCTTGAAAGATCAGAATAGTAGGGTTAGCTGCTACATATCTCCCGATGATTATAATAATCTTCGCTATGAATTGACTGAAGGAATGGAAATCACCGTATCAGGCTATGTTCATGTTTATGATAGGGGAGGTAGCTACTCATTAAATGTTAGAGATATATCAGTAGAGGGAGTGGGTAATCTTACATTAGCTTATGAAAAGTTAAAGGCTAAGCTAGAAATGGAAGGATTGTTTGATTTTAAGTATAAAAAAAGTATCCCTAAATTTCCTAAACAGATTGTAATTATAAGCTCTGACACAGGTGCTGCTGTGAGAGATATAATTAAGATAATAAAGGCAAGGAATGACATAATAAATATTATTGTCTACCCGTGTTTAGTTCAAGGTGAAGATGCTGCAGCTGATATTTCCCAGGGAATCACAGAAGTAAATGAGCTTTTTCCCGAAACAGATCTTATTATCCTAGGACGAGGAGGAGGTTCGATAGAGGATCTTTGGGCTTTTAATGAAGAAATAGTTGCGAGAAGCATATTTTTATCGGATATTCCAATAATCTCTGCTGTAGGCCATGAGACAGACTTTACTATTTCAGATTTAGTTGCGGATAAGCGTGCAGCAACGCCGAGTGAAGCTGCGCAAATTGCAGTTCCTGAGGTATCACTGTTAAAAGAGACAATTGAAGATAAATCAACGGAACTATTTCAAAGGATTAAACAAATAGTTCAATACAATAATTTGCTGGTGGATAGGCATAATATTGATGCTCTTAAGAGTAAAATATCTGATAAGATAAAGATGACAGAAATGTATGTTTCAAATCTTGGCCGCCAAAACATATATTCTATGGAGACAATATTATTTAATTGTTCGATGAGATTAGAAGAGCTTAAATCTAGATTAGACAGTCTAAATCCATATGCAATACTAGATAAAGGTTATGCTTTAATATCAAATGAAAATGGTGAACTTGCAATGGGTGTAGGCGCCTTTAAGCCCGGGGATTTCTTGACTGTAATTTTTAAAGATGGTAAAATTAGATGCTCTGTTAATAAGGTAATTAGGGGGAAATAATGGACAAAATTAATAAACTAAGTTTTGAGGAGGCCTTAAAAGGATTAGAGAATACTTCCGAAGCCTTAAAAAGTGAAGACTTAACCCTAGAAGATGCTTTGCTGAACTTTGAAAAGGGTATGAAGTATTATGAAAGATGCAAAGAAATACTAGATGAGGCTAAACAGAAAATTCTGGTTTATGACAGGAGCAAAGGGGAGTTGCAGGACTTCTCGTCCTGATTTTAGAAAGGTGGTACAATTTTGTTAAACGAAGACTACTTACGTTTAAAAGCCTTAGTAGATGATCATCTTTTAGACTTTTTACCTGATATAGATCAAAAGAGTATTACTCTTTATGACTCTATGCGATACAGTTTAGTAAACGGAGGAAAGCGAATACGACCAGTATTACTCTTAGCAGCCTGTGAATTCTGTGATTTTGATATTAGACTTGCACTTCCATATGCGTGTGCCGTTGAATACATCCATACCTATTCCCTGATACATGACGATTTACCAGCCATGGACGATGATGATTTAAGAAGAGGTGAACCTACAAATCATAAGGTATTTGGGGAGGACATAGCTATATTAGCAGGAGACGGGCTTCTATCTTCAGCCTTTGAAGTTATGATGAAAGACATGCTTCTATATTTCGATAACCCTGACATGTTGAAGCGGAGAGTAAGGGCTGCTTATGAAATTTCTAAAGGCTCAGGTTGCCGAGGAATGGTATCCGGTCAAATAGCTGACATTGAAGCCTGCGGCAAGGATTGTTCTAAGGAATTTTTAGATTATATTCACTTGAATAAAACAGCTGCCTTGATGATATCAGCCGTAAGAGCTGGGGCTTATATAGCAGGTGCTGATAACGATAGATTGATTGATTTAACAAATTATGCAGAATGTATAGGTCTTGCATTTCAAATAGTTGATGATCTTTTAGATGTTGAAGGTGACGAATCGGTTACCGGTAAAAGAAGCGGAAAGGACAAAGAACTCGAAAAGTGTACATTTCCTTCTATATATGGTTACACAGAGTCGTTAAATCGATTAGACGAACTTACAAATAGAGCTATAGAAATATTGTCTCCTTACTACGAAGAGGCAGATTTTTTTATAAGTTTAGCAAAAGATTTGGCGAAGAGGGTAAAATAAGGAGTGACTATGGCAAAAAAATTGCTTAAATATGATTTTCCTTCTGATTTAAAGAAGATGACAGTAAAAGAATTAGAGTTACTAACTTATGATATAAGAGATTTTTTAATAGAAAAAGTATCCAAAATGGGAGGTCATATAGCATCAAATTTAGGAGTGGTTGAATTAACGGTGGCTCTTCATTATATATTCGATAGCCCGCGAGACAAGATTATATGGGACGTGGGGCATCAATCCTATGTCCATAAAATTTTAACGGGAAGAGCTAACCGATTTGATGGTTTAAGGGCCTTGGACGGCCTTTCAGGTTTTCCAAAGCGAAATGAAAGTGAACATGATATGCATGATAGTGGCCACGCAAGCACATCCATTTCAATAGCAATGGGATATGCAACTGCCCGTGATTTAAAAGGGGAAGACTACAATGTAATACCCGTTATAGGCGATGGTGCATTGACAGGTGGTGTTGCGTTAGAAGCCCTAAATAGTGCCGGAACTGCAGGCTCGAAGATGATTGTTGTTTTAAATGACAATGAGATGTCTATAGACCAGAATAACGGGAGTATATCACAACACTTAGCCAAGCTCAGATCATCACATAAATATTTAGAATTTAAGAAGCAATTAAAGAAAACTCTTAAAGGGATACCAAGGGTTGGAGAAGGTATTTGTTCAAGTATGGAGCATATTAGGGATTCTGTTAAATATGCTATTGTCCCTGGGGCAATTTTTGAAGAATTAGGTTTTAAGTACCTAGGTCCTGTTGACGGACACAATATTCAAGATCTTTTAGATATATTAAATATAGCAAAAATGATTGATGAACCTGTACTAATTCACGTAGTTACAAAAAAGGGTAAGGGGTATAGAAATGCTGAGACCAATCCTTCTAAATTCCACGGAGTATCTCCCTTTGATCCAACAACAGGTAATCCTTTAATTAAATATGAAAATCCGACTTATTCTACAATCGTCGGTAACAAATTGACCCAGTTAGCCATTGAAAATCCCAAGATAATAGCTATAAGTGCAGCAATGATAGATGCAACTGGCTTAAGAAAATTTCAAGAAAAATTTCCTGAAAGGACCTTTGATGTTGGCATCGCAGAACAGCATGCCGTTGCTTTTGCTGCAGGTTTAGCTCTTAGTGGATATAGGCCTGTGGTAGCAATTTACTCAACCTTCTTACAACGATCTTATGACCAACTCTTAGCTGACGTTTGTCTACAAAACCTACCAGTAGTTTTCATGGTTGATCGTGCAGGAAATGTAGGAAGTGATGGAGAGACACATCATGGGGTTTTTGATTTATCTTACCTTTCTCATATGCCGGGAATGACAATAATGTCACCTAAGGATGGAAAAGAATTAGTCCGTATGATGGATTATGCTTTTACTTTAGAGGGGCCTTGCGTCATCCGTTACCCGAGGGGAGAAGCTATTGAATTATCGTCCTCGGAAAACCAAAGTATCAATACAAGCGAGCTACTAAAAGAAGGAAATGATGTCAGCATTATCGCTGTTGGAAAGATGGTCAAAACAGCTCTTGAAGTGTCAGATTTATTGGAACAATCTGGTTATAGTGCTGATGTAATAAATGCGAGATTTATTAAACCATTAGATAAAGATACTATATTAGCATCTGTTAAAAAGACTAAAAGAATTGTAACTATCGAAGATAATAGTGTAATTGGCGGTTTCGGAAGCAACCTTTTATCCCTGCTTTCATCTGTTAATACGGAAGGTGTCAAAACACTTTGTTTAGGCTGGCCTGACAAATTTGTAAAGCAAGGAGATACAGAAGAGCTTTTCAAATTATATGGCTTAGATCCTTTGAGTATTTTAGAGAGGGTGTGCAATTTTATTGAAGGAAAGGCTTGATGTTCTGCTAGTTCAGAGAGGTTATTTTAATTCAAGAGAAAAAGCCAAGGCCGCTATTATGGCAGGCCTTGTTTACGTAAATAGTCAAATATCCGATAAGGCAGGAACTGCGATAGATGTCGATGCCTCCATTGAGGTTCGTGATAATCCCTGCCCCTACGTTAGCAGGGGTGGCATGAAACTACAAAAGGCAATCGATGAATTCAATATTTCTTTAGAAGAAGCAATTGCAATTGATATCGGAGCTTCAACAGGTGGCTTTACAGATTGTATACTTTCTTATGGAGCTTCTAAAGTTTACGCTATTGACGTAGGCTATGGTCAGCTAGATTATACCTTGAGAACTGATCCCAGGGTTGTTAATATGGAAAAGACAAATATCCGTTATCTTGATACAGAATTGATCCATGAAAAAGCAGATTTAATTAGTATCGATGTATCATTTATCTCATTAAAACTGGTATTTCCTGTTGCTAGTAAGCTTCTTAAGGATAAGGGGAAGGTGGTAGCCTTGATAAAGCCGCAATTTGAAGCTGGAAAAGAACAGGTGGGCAAGAGAGGAATCGTGAGAGAAAAGTCAATCCATAAAGAAGTAATAAATAAGGTTATGGATTATGGAATAAAAGTAGGCCTATTTCCTACTGGTTTGACCTATTCACCTATGACAGGTGCAAAAGGGAATATTGAATACCTCTTATTATTAGAAAAAGATACCAAAGTTAATGTTGATATAGATGTGGATAGAGTAACTGATTTAGCTCATAATGATTTACTCAATATTTAAGGGGAATAGCTTATGTCATTAACGCCAATGATGAGACAATATAAGGATATAAAGGAGAATTACAAAGACAGCATACTCTTCTTTCGCCTAGGGGACTTCTATGAGATGTTCTTTGAAGACGCAATTGTTGCCTCTAAGGTATTGGAGATTACATTGACAGCTAAAAATTGTGGCCTTGAAGAAAAGGCACCAATGTGTGGTGTACCATACCATGCAGCTGACACTTATATCGCAAAACTCATTGATCGGGGTTATAAAGTTGCTATATGTGAGCAGGTAGAGGATCCAGCAACAGCCAAAGGAATTGTAAAGAGGGAAGTAGTACAAATAATTACTCCCGGAACAGTTGTTAGTCAAAACATGCTAAATGAAAAAGACAATAATTATTTGGCATCAGTTTACCTTGACGAGCAAGGAACAGGTCTAGCTTTTTGTGATATTTCTACGGGTGAAATCTGCACTTTAGAAATCAAAGATAATAATCATATCGAAATATTATTTAACGAGCTAGTTAAGTTATCATCAAAAGAAATATTAATTAACAGCCCAGGGCTAGAAAATGATCTAGAAACTGCTACAGATGCCTATATATCTTTATTAGATCAATCCTATTATAATCCAAAACAATTAGAAAATAGGATTTTGGATCATTTCAAAGTAAAATCGCTTCAAGGTTTAGGTATTTCCTCAATGCAAATGGCTACCAAAGCATTGGGTTCTTTGCTTTTGTATCTTTACGATACAAAGAAACAAAACCTATTGCATCTCAATAGCCTAAAAGTTATAGATCAATCAGATCATATGTCTTTAGATAAATCTACAATCAGAAATCTTGAAATAACTGAAACTCTGTTTGAAAAGAAGGTGCAGGGCTCATTAATAGGTGTTTTAGATTTAACTCATACCGCCATGGGTTCTAGAAAACTAAAACAATGGCTAAAAGAGCCCTTGAAGAAAAAAGAGGCCATACAAAAAAGGTTGGATGCTGTAGAATTGCTTTCAGATGATATTCTTAAGAGAAACAATCTAAAAGAGCTGCTTAAACAGGTTTATGATCTTGAGAGACTCATTGGCCGAATTACATGTGGAAACACAAATGCTAGAGATTTAATTGCTCTTAGAAACTCAATCGCAGTTATTCCTGACCTAAAAGCGGAACTTCAAAGGTGCGGAGATTCACTACTCGAAGAGTTATACAAAGAAATCAACGATCTTAAAGAGCCCTACGAACTTATTAACAGCTCGATAACAGAAGACCCTCCCCATACGATTAGAGAAGGGGGAATAATTCGAGAAGGATATTCTAAAGAACTGGATGAATTAAAAAATTCAATAAAAGACGGACAGGAATGGATTGCAAATCTTGAGGAGGTTGAACGCAATCGAACCGGGATCAAGAACCTGAAAGTTGGCTACAACAAGGTTTTTGGATATTATTTAGAGGTAACAAAATCTAATTATGATGCTATACCAGATAACTACATAAGGAAGCAGACCCTTGTTAATAGCGAGCGCTTTATTACTCCAGAATTAAAGCAGGTCGAAAGCGTTGTTTTAAATGCCGAAGCTAAGATAAATGAGCTTGAGTATCAATTATTCCAAGAACTAAGGGAAGAGATACAAAAATACATTAAAACAATTCAAAAAACTGCAAATGCAATAGCTGTATTAGATGTGCTTCTTTCATTTGCTGAGGTTAGCAGTCGCCTAAACTATGTAAAACCAGAAATAGACGATTCAGATGTTATTAACATCAAAAATGGCAGACATCCGGTATTAGAGGTTACTAATAAAGATGGAATTTTCGTTTCCAACGATTTATATTTAGATAGAGACAAACAGAGTCTGCTCATTATTACTGGACCTAATATGTCAGGAAAATCGACCTATATGAGGCAGACGGCTTTGATTGTACTCATGGCACAGGCAGGATGTTTTGTGCCGGCAGATCACGCTAAAATAGGGCTTGTAGACCGCATATATACCAGAATAGGTGCATCAGACAACTTAGCCCAAGGTCAGAGTACTTTCTTTGTTGAAATGAGTGAGCTTGCATATATTCTCAACACTGCCACTCAAAAAAGCCTTGTGATCCTTGACGAGATCGGACGTGGGACAAGCACCTATGATGGCTTGTCAATAGCTTGGGCAACAGTTGAATATCTGTGCGACCCTAAAAGAATGATAAGAACCTTATTTGCAACCAATTATGATGAACTTACTGTTTTAGAAGGAAGCATTAGGGGTTTACAGAACTTAAATGTGGATGTAAAAGAACAGGACGGAACTATTATATTCCTGCATCAAATTGTTAAAGGAAGTTCTAGCAGAAGCTATGGAATACATGTGGCAAAGCTTGCAGGCGTACCGGCAAAGGTTCTAGATAGGGCAGATGAGAAGTTATATGAATTAGAATTAGAATCACAGTCAAATGTGAGTTACGATAAAGAAATCCTGGTAAGCGAAAAGCAGGAGCAATTATCAATATTTGACTATACCGACAATAAATTACTAGAACGCATAAAATCCTTAAATTTAATGGAAATAACACCATCTCAAGCCTTTAAGATATTGGAGGAATTAAAGGATGCTACAGAAGAATAGAATCAAAAAACTACCTAAAGATGTAGCTGATAAGATAGCTGCAGGTGAGGTTGTAGATCGTCCTGTGTCCATAGTAAAAGAGTTAGTTGAAAATTCAATAGATGCAGGTGCAACATCAATTGTAGTAGAGATAAGGCGAGGGGGGAAGGAATATATTCGAGTCACAGATAATGGGTGCGGAATCCCTAAAGCCGATCTTCACCTTGCTTTTTTACGCCATGCCACAAGTAAAATTGTAAATGAAAATGACCTTAATAATATTAACACATTAGGATTTCGTGGAGAGGCTCTTGCCAGTATTGCAGCAGTTTCAAGGGTTGAGATTGTTACAAAAGCTTCAGATGAAAAACTAGGATCTAGACTACAGATTGAAGGTGGAAATATAATAGGGGAGGGCGATACTGGATGTCCTGACGGTACTACAATAATCGTAAGGGATTTATTTTATAACACACCTGCAAGGAAAAAATTCATGAAGCAGGATGCTGCTGAGAGTACACTTATTATTGATTCTGTATCCAAAATTGCTTTAGCTTATCCAGACATTAGGATAAGGCTAATAAACAACAGAACAACCCTTTTTAGTACACGGGGCAAGGGAAATATTTATGAAAACATCTTAATAATCTACAGCAAAGAAATAGGGGATAGGCTTATAGAAGTAAATAATCAAGAAGAAGACTATGCAATAAAAGCGTTTATTTCCCCTTTGGATCTAAGTAGAAGTAACAGAAAGGGTCAAGTGTTTTTCGTTAATGGCCGCCATATAGAAAGCAAGGTTTTGGAAAAGGCGGTTAGCGAAGGATATAAAGAGAGATTAGCTGATGGAAGATTCCCCTTAGCATTCGTATTCTTAACAATAAATCCAGAGTATTTGGATGTCAATATACATCCGAATAAAAGGGAAGTAAGGTTTTACGATAGTGAAAAGGTTCAATCCTTTGTAGTAAATTCAATTCAAAGAGCCCTCTATTCCAAGGGTTCACTTCCTGAAATCAAAGCCAAACATATATTTCAGGATAAAGTGGAAGAAAATAACCAGGAGCAGGTTGACATAAAAACATTATTGTCACATAGAGAACCATCTGATAATATTGATAATAAAGAAGAGGACACAAATGAGTTAAAACTATCGGAAATAACTGTAACAGGCTCTATATTCGGTACATATATAACGGGGTTTGATCAAGATAGTTTTTATTTGATAGATCAGCATGCAGCACATGAAAGAGTGTTTTACGAAAAGCTTATTAAACTGATGGAAGAAATGAATAGCGACTCTCAAGTAATAATTTCTCCTTTTGTAATTAATTTTCCTATAGCTATAAAAATTGAATCTTCTCAGTGGCTCGATAAGTTAAAGGAAATAGGTTATGTTTTAGAGGAGTTTGGACCAAAATCATTTATAGTCAAAGCCATACCCTTATGTATGAATTTATCTGAAGCAAAGAGCTTTTTAGATGATTTCTTAGATCAAATTGGCGAATCATCAAATACTTACTATAAGAAGCTTGATAAAATTATTATTAATGCCTGTAAAAGTGCTGTAAAAGCTAATGATCGCTTGAGTCCAGAGGAAGTTAAGGAATTAATTAACGACTTAGTAAAAACTAAGAACCCTTTAACATGTCCTCATGGCAGACCTACTCTTATCAAACTATCAAAATATGAGATAGAAAAGATGTTTAAAAGGGTGTAATGCGAATGCATAATAATCGAAAAATTGTCATAATAGTTGGACCTACAGCAGTTGGCAAGACCTTCTATTCACTTAGAGTTGCTGAAATACTAAAAGGCGAGATTGTTTCTGCCGATTCAATGCAAATATACAAATACATGGATATTGGAAGTGCCAAGCCTAAAAAGGATGAACTTTCAAGAGTAAAGCATTATCTTGTTGATGAAGTGGACCCAAGACTTCCTTGGTCAGTTGTCGATTATCAAAATCGTGCCAAAAAGTATATAGAAGAAATTTTTAAACGAGACAAATTACCCATTGTTTCCGGAGGAACAGGTCTATATGTCAACTCATTGCTTTATGAGATGGATTTCTCAAATGCAAAACAAACTGATCTACGAAAGAAACTGGAAGAAGAAGCATTGATTCATGGAAATCAAAGAATATATGATAAGCTTAAAAGGCTTGACCCTGATGCTGCAAGGAGAATTCATCCTAACAATTTAAAAAGGGTTATACGGGCGATAGAAGTATATGAAACGACAGGAAGAGGCGTTCCTGAATTTAGTGAATCATTTAAGAAAACGGATGATTATGAGTGCATATTAATAGGCCTTAAAAGAGACCGACAGGTATTATATAATAGAATCAATATGAGAGTAGACCAACTTATTGATTCGGGTCTAGTTGAAGAAGTCAAACAGCTGATGGATATGGGTTTAACTGAGGAAAACATCTCGATGAAAGGAATAGGATATAAAGAGATTATAGGATATTTAAATAAGGAATACAGCATAGAAGAGGCTATAAGGTTGATTAAGCGTAATACAAGAAGGTATGCAAAAAGACAGATGACATGGTTTAAACGTTATAAAGATATTAAGTGGTTTGACCTATGTTCTCTTGAAGATGAAGGTGGTGGGGCAGTAGAGTCAATAGTTAATTACTTGAATTCAGAATTAAGTTATTAAGGGTGATTGATATGGCTGCAAATAAAAGAATCAGAATACATAACAAAAGCAACAAGCCTGATAATATTTTAATCAAGGAAAATACAATAATTGAAAAGTGTTTAGATATTGAAGATGAACTGCCCAAATTCTTAAGAAGCTTCTTTATTTATTTAAAAGGCAACGTTTTGCCTATGACTAGATTAGCATATCTTCGAGATATTCGTTTCTTTTGCAATTATCTAATAAATGAAACTGATTTGACCGAAGCAAAGGAAATAAGTGAAATCAAATTAAAAGATTTCAATAAAATCAAAGCTTCAGATATTAATATCTTCATTGATTATTGCAGAAGATACAAGGTGGAGAATAAGAATACGGTTAGCATATTTGAAAATAATAACCGATCTTTAGCGAGGAAAAAATCTTCGCTTTCAGTCTTATTTAAACACCTTTATAGGGAGGAGTTAGTAGATAAGAACATTACCGATGCCTTTAATCCGATTAAAGTGCCTAAACCCGGGGAAAAAGAGATAAAAGCCCTACAGGACGATGAGGTTATGCGTATGTTAGACGCGGTAACAAATGGAACAAATTTAACTAAAAAAGAATATGAATTCTGGAAAAAGACAAAGTATCGGGATAAGGCTATTTTAATATTGTTCCTCACATATGGCTTGAGGATATCTGAGCTTCAGCAGCTTAATATATCATCATTTAATTTCAACAGAGGTGAATTCATAATATATCGTAAACGTGGGAAAGAATCAATAATGCCGCTTAATAGAACCGTTACAAATGCCGTTAGTACATATATAGAACAGGAAAGACCCAAAAGCGAAGAACTGGATGAGGATAATAAAGATGCCCTTTTCTTATCGCTACAGGGTAGACGTATGACAGAACGTCAAATAAGACAGATGGTTAAGAAATATACCTCTATCGGCTTATCTACTTCAAGAGATGCCGGTTATAGCCCACACAAACTAAGGGCAACGGCCGCAACATCTCTTATTGGAAGAGGGAATTCAATATATGATGTACAAGCCTTGCTTGACCATGAAAATGTAACTACCACGCAGCTTTACGCTGCACATAAAAAGAATGTTAAACGTGATCTTATAAAGAATTTTGAATGGGATGAAGATGAATAAGACAAAATAGAAATGGAGACATTTAATGCAGAACAATACTTATAAATTACTCAATACTTCCTTTGGAATTGATAAAGAAGTTTTAGATGCAGTTTTAGAAGCTGAAAATCAATTATCAGACATATTCAAAAAAGCCGACGATATCATGGCTTATAATCAATATAAAGTTTTGGATGTATTTCAAAAGTGCAGAATTACTGATATGCACTTTTCGTGGAATACCGGATATGGATACGATGATCC
Organism: Clostridiales bacterium; assembly: GCA_012523915.1. Classification (GTDB taxonomy): domain Bacteria; phylum Bacillota; class Clostridia; order Peptostreptococcales; family Anaerovoracaceae; genus JAAYHT01. The sequence goes on along the minus strand of JAAYSU010000027.1, from coordinate 4,406 downwards.
GGGAAGAGAAGCTCTAGAAAAGGCTTACGCCTTATTATTTAACGCTGAAGCAGCATTAGTTAGACCTATAATTGTAAGTGGGACCCATGCATTGACATTGACTTTAGCAGGAATTTTAAGACCTGGCGATGAGCTTATTTACAGTACAGGTAATCCCTATGACACACTTGAAGAAGTAATAGGTATTAGAGGTGAGGGTAGGGGCTCTCTTAAAGAATTTGGTGTCACATATAAACAGGTTGAGCTAAACCAAGATGGTACAATCGATTATGATTCCTTAAAGAAAGCTATTACTAATAAAACTAAAATGGTTGCTTTACAGAGGGCTACTGGCTACAGCTGGAGAAAAGCTATCACGATACCCGAAATTAGGGAATGGGCTTCCTTCATAAAATCAATAAACCAAGATATAGTGTTGATGATCGATAATTGTTACGGAGAGTTTCTGGAAGTAGAAGAACCCACAGATGTGGGTGCAGATGTAGTGGCAGGTTCATTGATAAAGAATCCTGGTGGGGGGCTTGCACTAACAGGAGGTTATATTGCCGGGAAAAATGATCTGATAGAAATGATATCTTATAGGATGACTTCCCCTGGGATCGGAGGAGAATGTGGGTTAACATTCGGCCAAACACGTACTATGTTTCAAGGATTGTTCCTTGCACCAAAAACTGTAAATGCTGCATTAAAAGGAGCTATTCTTTGTTCAAAAACCTTCCAAAACTTGGGCTTTGAAGTATGTCCAAAGCCTGAGGAAACACGAAGTGATATCATACAAGCGATAAAATTGGGGAATCCTGAAGCTGTTATAGCTTTCTGCGAAGGAATACAAGCAGCAGCGCCGATAGATTCACACGTAACACCGATTCCTTGGAGCATGCCGGGTTACGATGATCAGGTAATTATGGCTGCCGGTGCATTCGTTCAAGGATCTTCTATTGAGCTATCTGCCGACGCCCCAATTAGACCTCCTTACATCGTATACTTTCAAGGTGGATTAACTTATGAGCACTCGAAATTCGGTGTTATTAAAGCATTGCAGACTCTACGGGATAAGGATCTATTATGAGAAAATTTATCTCAATAATTAAGCTTATTATTTTGTTGGCAATAGTTATTGGAATACCAGCTTATGTTTATTTCGTGCATCCTGAGTTTCTTGAGCAGTTTTACACCACGGAAGGCGTCAATCTGTTCTTGGAAAGATATAAAACTGTCAGTATTGTAGTATATACTGCTTTACAGATTTTACAGATTGTCGTATCAATCATTCCTGGTCAATTTATTCAGTTTGCTGGAGGCTATGCCTATAACTTTTGGTTAGCATATCTGCTTTCAATAATAGGTATAGCCTGCGGGTCAATTATTGCTTTTTATTTATCTCGGTTTTTGGGCAGAGATGCTATGTACCTTATATTTGGTGAAGAAAAAATAACAAAATTTATAGATCAATTAAACAGTAAGAGAGCATTTGCTATTCTATTTGTTTTATTCTTAATACCAGGCCTTCCAAAAGATCTTATAACATATGCAGCAGGATTATCTCATATTAAATTAAAGGCTTTTCTGATACTTTCTTTAATAGCGAGAACACCTGCGCTTATGGGAACTCTATTAATGGGGAGTATGCTTTATGATCGCAGTTATCTAGCATTAGGAATCTTAGCTGCCATAGCTATAATCTTGTGCATTATTCTGTTTATAAAGAGAGATCAATTAACATCTTATATCGATAAAATATATAATAGATATAAGTAACGAACAAATGTTTTTATTTTTTCCTTTACAAAGAACATATATTCTGATATTATAAATATGCAAACGCATGTTCGATGGTAAGGGAGATTAAAAGATGTTTAAAAAATATAGAATTAAGTCGCATTTTAGATTTTGCATCTTTTTAACACTAGTATTAATATTAACTATTATTACGACTGGAACTGTCTTAGGTTTTAATGAGTCAGCTGGTATAACAAAGGAACAATATACTGAAGTCAAGATAATAGTTGGAGATACTCTATGGGATCTTGCAAAATCATATGGACCAAAGGATAAAGACATTAGAAGAACTGTTCATAGAATATGCAAAATAAATGATATTTCAGCCCATGATATACAACCAGGACAAAGCATATTAATACCTATAAATTGATTGGGCAGGGGGGGAAATTTCCCAACCCTACCCAAACATTAGAACATTTCTTGTTTTGCCTGTTGGGCATCTTCTGGCTTTACATTGCCTTGTCCTTGTTGAACCTGCTGTTGCATTGTACCTTGCATTTTATTTTTTGCTTCCATAATTTCTTCCGGTTTTAACCAACCGCCGCTTTGATTCTGTGGGTTCATAGTTTTGATTCTCCTTTATTATTTAATATATTCAAATATATTGTTTGAAGTTTAAAGGAGATTTATTCGAGAATTGTTTAAACTATAATAACTATTCCGAAAATTTATATTTTAGGAATAGATATGCCAGAAAAATTAACCCCTACTTTATCTATAGTTCTAAAACTTGTAAAGAAACAATTTTCTTTCCATCAGCCACTTTCTGCTGCCCTACTTCTTTGAAACCGTATCTTTCATGAAATTTTAAAGACACAGGATTTGGAGGTTTAATATCTATTTCTGCAGTTACTATGGGTACATTAGTATTACGTGCATGTTTGAACACTTCTTCATATAGTAATTTACCTAGACCCAAGGCCTGATAATCTATATCTACAACAACCCTGTCGACATATAAGAAACGTGGATAATGATCTGAAAACCATCTATAATTTACACTGTCATAATCTTTTCCTTCTCTCAATGCCAGACAAAATGCATATATTTTTTCGTCTTCAGAAACAACCTGGTGGATCTCTGATTGATTATGCAACTGTTCTAGTTTTTCTTTAGTCAGCGGCGAAAGAAAATGGACTAGTTCTTCATTAAGTCTTAGGATTTGATCAAAATCATTAGGATTTGCATAACGAACTACTAAATTCAATTTATTTAATCTCCTTTTTTCATTGTATCTAAATAGCTTTGTAATATTACAGTAGCAGCTTGCTTGTCAATTACATCTTTTCTTTTTTTTCTACTTAAATCAGCCTCAATTAAAACATTTTCAGCTATTACTGTTGTGAAACGTTCGTCCTGAAATACTACATCAATTTTTTGCTTACCTGAACTTCTCAATTTATTTTTTAATAAATCTGTGAATTCACGCACTTTTTCAGTTTGTATGCTGTCAGTACCATCTAGGTTTAATGGCAGTCCAATAACTATAGTTTCGCAATCGTATTGCTTAACTAGTTCAATAACTTTAGATGTATCTTTACGAATACCTACTCTATTTATTGTCATAAGACCTTGTGCAGTTATATTAAGATCATCGCTTAAGGCAACTCCTATAGTTTTGTCACCTACATCTAAGCCTATTACTTTCATTCTTACTCCTTGCAACTTTCTATATAGAAAAGCGGGCTGTAGCCCGCTAAAGTAATACTATTTCTTTAAGAATGCTCTTAGAAGCTCCTCTACTAAATCATCTCGTTCAATATGCCTTATTATGTTTCTCGCATTATTATGTCCGGTGATATAGGAAGGATCTCCTGATAAAATGTAACCAACCATTTGATCAATAGCGTTATATCCTTTTTCCTCTAATGCGTCATAAACAGTTCTTAAAATCGTCTCAGTTGTCGGTTGTTCCCCTTTATCCGGGCTGTTAAATAATATGGTATGCCTATCCATCTATTATCACCTACCTCACTATCGCTAATTATAGCAAAGTCTTTTGAGAAAACAAGCAGTTTGTAATTTTTTAATAATAATGTAACATTATTATAACAATGAAGAAGCTACTGAGAAAGCATCCTTTATTTTAGCGGGATCTTTAGCGCCTGCCTGAGCCATGTCGGCTTTGCCGCCTCCCCCTCCGCCAGCAACGGCTGCAATCTCTTTAATCATCTTGCCTGCATGATAACCTTTATCTAGCAAATCATCTGTTATAGAAAGAATAAAGGTTACCTTTCCATCGTTGACAGAAGCGAGTAATATAATACTATTCTTACTCTTTTCTTTAATTTTATCTGTTAAAGAGCGCAAATCATTTACTTCATACCCATCAAGAGCTTTTGCAATCAATTTGACCCCATTTTTCTCCTCAGCTTCTTTGATAATGTCTTCTATCTCCCCTGTCAAAGCTGTCTCTTTATACTGTTCAAGCTCTTTTTTATAGCTTTTAATTTCATCATTAAGCGAATTAATTCTATTTAATAGACCTTCAGGATTGGTTTTTAAAGACTCGCTTGCTTTAAATACGATTGACTCTGCATCATTCAATTTTTCATATACCATTGTCCCAGTAATAGCTTCAATCCTTCTAATGCCGGCTGCTATACCTGATTCTGAGAGGATCT
>JAAYSU010000004.1 GCA_012523915.1 Clostridiales bacterium | reverse complement strand
TTATTTGGCATTCAGATAATATGTAGTATACGAACTCTGAGCACAGAAATCTATCATTTCTGTATCTTGCTCTGTTTAATATGCTATATAATAGTCCGATGTAGTTGTATTTATAATACTCTTTATTGGTTATAAATCTGTTGATCAGGTGTTTAGCCTTTTCATATTGTTGTTTTGTAACTTCTACTTCTATAATTACCGCAGGTATATTATCAAATCTTTTATATAGTCCCTTGTTGATCCTTTCTTGCTTAAAGCTTCCGATAAAAGGGTTATAGCTGTATACCCTTCCGAAGCTATACATGCGATTGAGCTCCTTATCTAGAGAGATTGCAGCATGGGTGAAATAGTCTTTTTTTATCAATTGAATAAGCTTGGATATAAGGGTATTGGTCCTTGTTAGTACAATATATAAATGATATCTGTCCATTATATTCCTCCTTACCTGGACAAATTATCTAATATGATTTTTAAGGAAGATTGAAGAAAGCTTTAAATAATTATTAAAAGTTTCTTATATTTCAATTAAATTCTTTACAGCTATCTTGTCAGATGTAAAAACAAGTGTTATATTATTGACTGAAGACTTTATTAGGAGAGTGAAAATGGATATAGAAGCTAGAATAAAAGAACTAAAGAAAGACAAAGACGCAGTAATATTAGCGCATTATTATGTAGACGGAAGGGTACAGGAAGTAGCGGACTATGTTGGAGATTCATACTATTTAAGCAAGATAGCATCTGAGACGCCTAATAAGGTGATTGTTTTTTGTGGGGTATTATTCATGGCGGAAAGTGCCAAAGTATTAAGCCCTGAAAAAACTGTTTTGATGCCTGATAAAGTTGCTGATTGTCCTATGGCACATATGGCGAAAGTAGAAGATATAGCTAGCATAAGGGAAAAATATGATGATCTTGCTGTGGTATGCTATATTAACTCAACAACAGAGATAAAGGCTAATTCGGATGTATGCGTTACTTCATCTAATGCGGAGAAGGTGATTAAAAAGTTGCCGCAGAAGAATATTTACTTCATCCCTGATTCCAACTTAGGTAGATACTTATCATCTCTTATACCTGATAAAAATTTCATATTGAATGGCGGCTATTGCCATGTACATAATAATGTTATAGCTAAAGATGTTAAAGATAAGAAGGCTAAGTACCCGAATTCAAAGCTGCTTGCCCATCCTGAATGTACAAAGGAAGTCCTTGATATGGCTGATTATGTAGGAAGCACAAGTGGTATAATTGAATATGTGGCAAATAGCCAGGATAATTCGTTTATAATCTGTACTGAAGAGGGAGTATTATATAAACTGAAAAAGGAAAATCCTGATATAGAGTTTATTCTTATAAACAACAAGCAGGTTTGTCCTGATATGAAGAGGGTTACAATAGATAAGCTAGTCAAATGCCTGGAGGCTATGGATAATCAAATATCTGTGGATGAAGAAGTAGGAGCTAAGGCATTTTTGGCACTAGAAAAGATGTTAGAGTTGGCTAGGTAAAGAGGGTAAATAGCATGAAATTAATTGAAGATGAATTAATAATCCAAGCTTTAAGGGAAGATATAAGCAGTGAAGATATTACGACTAATGCCATAGTGGATAAGGATTGTATTGGCAAGGTCGACCTTATATGCAAGCAGGACGGTATAATTGCAGGACTTGAAGTATTTAAGCGGGTATTTGAATTGCTCGACGATGGTACTGAGATAGAAACCAAATTTAAAGAGGGTGATTCTGTAAAAGAAGGTGATTTGGTTGCGGTTGTGCATGCTAAAGCAAGAGCTCTTCTTACGGGTGAGAGGACGGCTCTAAATTTCTTGCAGCGAATGAGCGGTATTGCAACTCATACTAGAGAGCTTGTTAAGGAATTAGAAGGTACAAATACGAAACTTTTGGATACCCGCAAAACAACGCCTAACATGAGAATATTTGAGAAATATGCCGTTAGGGTAGGCGGGGGACAAAACCATAGATTCAATCTATCAGATGGAGTTCTAATAAAAGATAATCATATAGGAGCTGCAGGTAGTATTAAAAAAGCTGTAGAACTTGCTAGAAATTATGCGCCTTTTGTCAGGAAGATAGAAGTTGAAGTCGAAAATTTGGATATGGTTCAAGAAGCTTTAGAAGCAAAAGTAGATATAATTATGCTAGATAATATGGATATAGAGACTATGAAGAAGGCTGTCGAGATAATAGGTGATAGAGCAAAGACGGAATGTTCGGGCAATGTAACAAAGGATAGATTAGCTAAGATTGCTGAAATTGGAGTAGATTATGTTTCAAGCGGAGCACTGACACATTCTTCATTGACACTCGATTTCTCAATGAAAAATCTAGAGATACTTGGGGATTCTTAAAAATGAATGCTAATGAGAGAAGAAAACTGATTATTGATATACTAAGTAAAAGCGAAGAAGCTATTTCCGGAAGTGAATTAGCTAAGCGTTTGAATGTTAGCAGGCAGATTATTGTTCAGGATATTGCTTTACTGAGGGCGTCGGATTACAAGATATTTTCGACCCATAAGGGCTATATTCTTAACAAAGCTAATGAAATAAGCAGGGTTTTTAAAGTCAGACATAATGACGAACAGATTGCTGATGAGCTTTATACTATAGTAGATGCCGGAGGCAGGGTTTTAGACGTTTTTGTCAATCATAATATGTATGGTGAGATAAAGGCCAACCTGCATATTGCCACTCGCAAAGATGTAGATGATTTTGTCGATCAACTGATAATCGGTAAGATAAGCCCCTTAAAGATATTGACAGACGGCTACCATTACCATACTGTCGTGGCTGACAGTGAAGAGGTTTTAAACAGAATTGCAGAGGAACTTAAAAAGAAGAAATACCTGAATGTATAAGTACTAAAGGCCCGAGATTCTCGGGCCTTTTAGAGTTAAAGCTTTTTATTATGATTTTTCAGATTCAACATCTTTCTTGCTTCATCAGGAGTTGCAATCTCTTTACCTATCTCAGCTGCAATCCTCTTTGTTCTTTCAACGAACTCAGCATTGGATTTAGCAAGCTGTTTTGGAGCATAGAAGATATTGTCTTCCATACCGACTCTCACATGACCACCAAGGGCCAGTGCTGTATATAGGATAGGAAGATGTCCTTTACCTATTCCGAGAGCGCCCCATGTTGAATCTTCAGGAATCAGGCTCTTAAGGAATACCAGATTTTCTACTGTGGCAGCCATTCCGCCTGCTGCACCTAGAACAAACTGGAAGTGGAGTGGAGCCTTTAATACGCCTTTTTTAAGGTAGTATAGGGCGTTGTATACCATACCAGCATCAAATACCTCTATTTCTGGCTTTACATCACATTCCTGCATTTTATGTCCTAGTTTTTCAAGAAAGCTTGGGCTGTTTTCAAATACTGAAGTATGGAGCCAGTTCATACTACCACAATCGTAGGATGCCATTTCTGGTCTAAGCTCTACAAAAGGTTTCATTCTGATTTCGTCTGTAAGGCCGAGGCCACCTGATGTTGTAAGGTTGAGAACGATATCGCAGCGCTCTCTAATCAAGGTTACTGCCTTCTCAAACTTTTCATAATCCATCGATGCCTTTCCTTCGTCATCCCTAACGTGAATGTGGGCAACGGATGCTCCGGCTTTCCAGCATTCGTAAACATCATCAGCTATCTCTTCAGGAGTGATTGGAATGTAAGGTGTGTCTGATTTTTGCGGCCAAGCACCTGTGGGTGCTACCGTTAAAATAACCTTATTACTTAAATCGCTCATATTATCCCCTTCTCAATTAAAATGATCCGTAAGT
>JAAYSU010000026.1 GCA_012523915.1 Clostridiales bacterium | reverse complement strand
TACATCTGTCATGGGAAGTTGATGTATCGCGTATATTCCCAATTGAAGAGAGAACAGTATTGACAGCAGTGTCAAATCCTATAGTAAAATCCGTATATGCGAGGTCGTTATCAATCGTACAAGGGATACCCATTACTCTAACACCCCTTTTGTCTAACTCCACTCCTCCTCTGAGAGAGCCATCCCCTCCCATAATTACTAGCCCTTCTATATTAATTTTTTTTAAGGTATCTAGGGCTTTGTGAAGTCCTTCAGATGTTAAAAATTCTTCGCTTCTTGCAGTACGTAAGATAGTACCCCCTCTTTGAATGATATCCGATACCGATGATACATTCATCTCCTTTATATCACCTTTAATTAGGCCATCATATCCCCTTTCAATGCCGTATACCTTCATGCCATTATATATCGCAGTCCGTACTGCCGCACGAATCGCTGCGTTCATACCGGGGGCGTCTCCTCCGCTGGTAAGTACTCCTATTGTATTCATATTAAAGTTCTCCTTTTATCATCTTTTGATGTTTTCATTACCTAGAACTTCCTCTAATGCTCTGAAGAATTCATTACTGGGCCTTACCCATAAACTTGTTTCAGCTTTCAGACACTTTCGTGCTGATTCAAGATATATTAGGACTGGTGTATCGCCTGGGGGTTTTAATAATATATCTTTTATTTCCCTTAATACAGCTTCCTCATCCATCACAATTGGTATCTTAAGTTTTATCGCGGTATTTAAACTCTCTTCACTATAACCTTCTAAAGGAAAGATTTGATCTGCAAGTATTTTTGCCGCTTCATCTTCCTTACAATTAATAGTCCCTTTAATCACTACTATTGAATCTTCATCTATCAGATCTTTATTGCGTTCATATATATTAGGAAATACTATTACCTCTATACTTCCAACCAAATCCTCAAGCTGAATAAATGCCATCAGGTTGTTTTTCTTAGTTACCAAGGTCTTCTTATCGATGATGATGCCTGCTAAAGTAACACGCATGCCATCATAAATATTTTCATTATGTTCTTCATCTAAAATATCTTCTGTAGTAACGGTCTCAATTTTATTAATCTTAGAAGCATAATCCTCCAAGGGATGTCCTGTAATATACACACCTAGCATTTCCTTTTCCATGGAAATAAGTATATTTTTCGAAAAGTTTTTTACATCTGGAAGCTCATTGCTATAACCGCAATCTTGCATAATGTCTGAATTTTCCTCAAACAGCGATAATTGTCCTTTTATAGTCCTCTTATAATCATTATTGGCAGAATCCACTAAACTCTCATAGACGGCAAGAAGTTGGGCTCTATTTTCATTTAAACTGTCAAAGGCCCCTGCCTTTATTAAACTCTCTATAGCTTTTTTATTTATCTCACATATCTCTATATTGTTAAAAAATTGAAAAATATTTTTAGGACAAGCCTTTTCTTCCCTCATCCTTATTATCGCATCGGCTACTCCTTGACCGACATTCTTAACACCTAAAAGGCCAAATCGTATTTTACCATCTTTTACAGTAAACTTACTTCCACTTTCTAAGATATCAGGAGGAAGTATTTCAATTTTCATCTTTTCACAATCTCTAATATACTTTGCAACCTGATCTGAGTCGCCTATAACGCTGTCCATAAGGGCTGCCATAAATTCTACAGGATAGTGGGCTTTTAAATATGCAGTCTGGTATGCCAATACAGCGTAGGCAGCAGCGTGCGATTTATTAAAAGCATATTCAGCAAAAGACACCATCTGGGCATATATTTCTTCTGCAGCCCCTTTACTGATTCCATTAGCAACACAGCCTACAATCTCAACATTACCCTCTTCATCCTTCTTACCATTAATAAAGTAATCCTTTTCAGTCTCCATTGCATCGCGTTTTTTCTTACTCATTGCCCTGCGGACAAGATCGCTCCTACCATAGGTGTAACCTGCTAAATCTCTAACTATCCGCATTACCTGCTCCTGGTATACTATGCAGCCATAGGTCACAGAAAGGATAGGTTCTAAACTCTTATGTATATATTCAATTTTCGAAGGGTTTTTCTTGTTTTCGATATAGGTTGGAATCGATTGCATGGGGCCTGGCCTATATAAAGCAATACCCGCTACAATATCTTCAAAGCAGTCAGGGCGTAAATTTTTCATAAACTGTCTCATGCCAGAGCTTTCCAGCTGAAATACTCCCAAAGTTTCACCGCTGCTTATCAGTTCATATACCTTGGGATCATCGAAATCCATCTTTGAAAAATCAATATCTATGCCGTAATTATCTTTTATTAGTTCTAAAGCGTCCCTTATAACCGTCAAATTCCTCAAACCTAAGAAGTCCATTTTCAATAGGCCAAGTTCCTCAATCGTACCCATAGTAAACTGGGTAGAAACCCCTTTTTCCGCTAAATATAGCGGGACGTATTCATTGATGCTGTTCTTTGTAATAACTACGCCTGCTGCATGTGTCGAAGCATGGCGCGGCATTCCTTCTATGGCCTTAGCCGTATCGATCAAGTTCCTTATGGTTCTATTATTGTCATATTCTTCCTTTAGCTCAGGATTCATTTCCAAGGCCTTATCTATAGTCATATTAAGTTCAAAAGGTACTTTCTTTGCAATCGAATCTACTTCACTATAGCTAATGTTCATGACCCGTCCAACATCACGAATAGCCTGCTTAGCTTTCATAGTACCAAAAGTTATTATCTGGGCAACTTTATCCTCACCATACTTATTTACAACGTAGTCTATGACCTCCCCACGTCTCTCATAGCAAAAATCTATGTCTATATCAGGCATGCTGACCCTTTCTGGATTTAGAAAACGTTCAAATATTAGACCATATTTTATCGGATCAATATCGGTTATATGAAGGCAGTAAGCTACAATGCTGCCTGCTGCTGAACCTCTTCCAGGGCCTACCATTATCCCTCTACTCTTTGCATAGTTGATAAAATCCCAAACAATTAGGAAGTATTCCACATATCCCATTTCTTCTATAATGGATAACTCATATTCTAACCTCTTTTTAAGTTTATCTTCAGGCTCTTTGTATCTTTCTTCAAGGCCCCTATAGCAGAGTTCACGAAGATATGACTTATTATCCTTTCCATCAGGGGCTATGAAATCAGGTAGATGGAGTTGGCCGAAACTGAAATCAACATTACACTTTTCAGCAATCTTTTCAGTATTTTCTATTGCTTCAGGTATATCGGCAAATAGATTTCTCATCTCTTTTTCCGATTTTAGGTAGAATTGATCGTTAGGGAATTTCATTCTATCCGTATCATCCAAGACTTTACCAGTCTGAATGCACAAGAGAACATCGTGAGCCATCGCATCATCTTGCATTATATAGTGAACATCATTTGTTGCAACTAAAGGAATTCCTGTTTCCTTATGCAATTGCTTCATCATGGAATTTATTCTTAGTTCTTCTTCCAAACCATGATCCTGAAGCTCTAAGTAGAAATTTCCCTCACCAAAAATTTTTTGAAAAGAAAGGGCTTCCTGTTTCGCACCTTCGTAGTCTCCATTTAAAAGCTTCCTTTGAATATCTCCTGCAAGACAGGCTGAAAGAGCAATTATCCCTTCACTGTTTTCTTTTAAAAGCTCTTTATCTATCCTGGGCTTATAATAAAATCCTTTTGTAAATCCTAGCGATACAATCTTACTTAGATTCTTGTAGCCCTCATTATTTTTAGCTAATAGTATTAAATGCCCCTGGTTTTTATCAATCCCTGAATCCTTATCACACATTCTTCTTGCAGCAGTATATACCTCGCAACCTACTATTGGTTTAATGCCCTGTTTTTTTGCTTCCCTGTAAAAATCGATGACACCAAACATAACGCCATGGTCTGTGATTGCCAAGGCATCCATGCCCAATTCCTTAGCGGCCTTTACCAAGCTTTTTATTCTAGCAGCACCGTCTAAAAGACTGTATTCAGTATGTACATGTAAATGTGTAAAGCCCATACTTCCTCCCTACACCTTTGGCTATACTTGTATTTTACAATAGTTTATTTTCGTTCCCAATAGTATAAAACGTTCTTCGTACTGCGAAGTATATAGCCTTGCTTCAAGATTTGTTGAATGTAAATCATTTGTACACTCTACAATATTTAAACCGCAAGCAGTGCACTCTTCTAAAGTAAAATTAAAAAAATCATCATTGTCAGTCTTAAACTCAATGAAATGACCAGGTTTCAGCACCCCTTTATATCCTTCAAGAAATCTTCTATGAGTCAACCTTCTTTTTGCATGCCTAGCCTTTGGCCATGGATCACTGAAATTAAGATAAATCCCAGCTAGTTCATATCTATCGAAGTAATTGGTAATATCGTCAACATATGAAAAGATACATCGCGCATTAGTTAACTTCTTTTCATCTATTAACTCAAGTGTACGCAACACTATACTACTTCTACCTTCAACACCTATATAATAGTTTTGAGGATAATGTTCGGCAAGGGAAACTAGAAACTGTCCACGACCACAACCGATTTCTAAATAAATATCTACATCCTCTTGGTTAAGCTCAGCTTTGGCATATTCCTTCCACTTCCCTTTTATCTCTTCCGGATTTATTATCATATTATGTTTTTGTGCTTCTAGCCTGGCTTCTTCATTCTTCACCTTACGTTGACGCATAAGCTCTTTCCCATCTCCTCCATCTCTGATTTCGTATAAGCGCTGTAGCTTCCCTCTTGATCTAAAATTGTTCCTGGGTTTTTGAAGGTCTGAAGATACCATTTTTTCGCCCCTGGGTGTTCTTTAATCATTTTATCCAAATCAGTTTCATTTAAAAGCTCTCTTGCTAGGGTTGTTCTAAATTCATAATCAAAGTCTTCGTATTTATTTGAAATTAAAAGACTTGCGCTTTCTTTGATAACACCAATGTCAACATCGCACCCTACTATAGCTTTATATTTCTCAAAGGGCCCTTTAATATCCATGGCCACGTAATCAACCAGGTTCCCTTCTAACAGCTTTTTTAGCATTTTAGGGTTGGTCCCGTTTGTATCAAGTTTTACCGCAAAACCCTTATCCTTTATCTTTTTAATCAGTTCTGTCAATGAAGGATGAATAGTGGGTTCCCCGCCGGATATGCAAACTGCATCTATAAATCTTTTTCTTTTTTCTAAAAAATCAAATAGCTCATCTATTTCAATAATAGATTCAGCTTTATTATATACAATTTCAGGGTTATGGCAAAAGCCACATCTAAAATTACATCCACCGAGAAATATAACGGTGGATGCTTTTTTTGGATAATCTATTAATGATGACTTAACGATACCTACAATTTTCATTAATTTCACCTATCTATGCTATTTCGACTGCTTCAACAACACTATCTTGTTTTTTATTTAGACTGCCTTGTACATCAAAAGTCTTTCTCTCTTTGTATTCTTCTTTCTTTCCATTGTTCCAAGACTGAACTGGACGATGGAAGCCGACTACTCTAGACCAAACTTCAGTATCTTTACCGCAGGTAGGACAAACGAATTTTTCCCCTTCTAAGTAGCCATGATCTTCGCAAATGGAGAAAGTAGGAGTAATTGTTATATAAGGTATTTTGGTATTTTCCATTATCTTTTTAATAAATGTCTTGCAGGTCTCAATATCATCTATCTGCTCACCTATAAAGCCGTGAAGAACTGTTCCTCCGGTATAGGATGTCTGGAGTCTTTCTTGAAGCTCAATGGCCTCGAATATATCATCGGTTGCTCCTACTGGTAGCTGGGTCGAATTTGTATAATATGGTTCTTCTTTACCTGCAGTTATAATATTTGGATAGAGTCTCTTATCTAGCCTTGCAAAGCGGTAGCTTGTGCCTTCTGCAGGAGATGCTTCCAAGTTCCATAGGGTTCCTGTCTCTTCTTGGAAAAGACGAATTACCGTATTCATAAACTCCATCACATCAACAGCAAAGTCATTACCTTTTTTGGTTGTAAGATCAACACCTAACAGGTTGAGGCATGCCTCATTCATACCATTTAATCCGATAGTTGAAAAATGATTGCTGAAATACTGTCCCGTTGCCTCTTTCACCTCAGATAAATAGTAGCGCGAATATGGGTAAAGTCCTGCCTCCATATATTTTTCCAACATCTCACGCTTACAATCGCAGATTTCTTTTGCATATTCCATCAGTTTGCGAACCTGCCTTTTAAAATCTGCAACGTTTTCAGCTTTATAACCGATACGTGCCATATTTAATGTGACCACATTAATTGAACCCGTAAGCGGGTTGGCTCCGAAAAGTCCTCCCCCTCTGTGTCTGAGTTCACGGTTATCCAATCTGAGTCTGCAGCACATTGAACGTATGTCCTCAGGCGATAGGTCGGAATTTATGAAGTTTGCAAAATAGGGAGTGCCGAATTTCCTGGTCATCTCCATTATCTTGTTGAAAGATTCTGAATCCCATGAAAGGTCATCTGTTATATTCACCGTAGGAATTGGGAAACTGAATGCTCTTCCAGCTCCATCACCCTCCATCATCACTTCACAGAATGCGATGTTGAACATGTCCATCTCTTTTTGGAATTCTTTGTATGTCTTGTCCATCATCTTTCCGCCTATTATTACCCCCTGATCTTTAATCAGTGGATGGGGAACAATATCCAGTGTGATATTAGTGAAAGGTGTCTGGAAGCCTACCCTTGTAGGCACATTTAGATTGTATACAAAGCGCTGTATGGCTTTCTTAACCTGTTTGAAATCCAAATCATCATAGTAGATAAAAGGAGCTAGATAGGTATCAATGCTTGAGACTGCCTGTGCTCCCGCTGATTCTCCCTGCAATGTAAAAAGTAAGTTAGCAATCTGCATTAATGCGGATTCAAAATGCTTTGGTGGTCTGGATTCAATCTTTCCTCTTGCCCCCTTAAAGCCTTTTAACAGGAAACCCTCCAAGTCCCAGCCGCAGCAATAAGGGGCTAGCAACCCAAGATCATGAATATGAATGTCGCCGCGTATATGGGCATCCCTTAACTCTTTTCTATAGACTTTGTTTAGCCAATATTTCTTTGTGATGCTCTCTACTATATGATTATTTAATCCCTGGAGAGAGTATCCCATATTTGAATTTTCATTCACTCTCCAGTCTTCGAGAGTAACATATTCTTCTATCATCTGTTCAGCATCCATGAACAGATTATTAAAATTCCTTATATCCTCTCTCTTCTTGCGGTATAGAATATATGCTTTGGCCGTTTTAGCATGTCCTTCTTCGATTAAAATTTTTTCTACAATATCCTGTATATCCTCAACAGTTGGAATGCTCGCAGCATAAGTTTCATCTAATACATTTTTAACCAAGCCTGCCAAACGTTGGGCTTCTACTTCATCACTACCTCCTACCGCTTTAGCGGCTGCAAATATTGCGCTGTGAATTTTCGAAATATTGAAATCTACAATTTCACCATTTCTTTTCTGAATTTTAGTAATACTCATGCTATGATTCCTCCTATGTTGAAATATCAACGTTTTTTAGAATATACACTGTATAGTTGTTTCAATATAGTAAAATAACTATATATAGTATATCCAGCCTAATAGAGTTTTTCAAGTATAAAATGCTTTTTATTCAATTACTATAATTATCGTTTCGTCTTCCCTGTACCAATCGTAGAGGAATTTTGCATGAGATGTATAGTTTCTAACACATTTATGAGATAAAGGAACAGTTCCTATAGACTTTGAGTACTCTATTTTGGGTGGAGTTATACGCTCTCCCTTTTCACTATATAAATAGTTTACAGGTACTCCATGAACATATGCACCTCCATTAAACCTGATAGCATAAGGGGCGTAACCCTGGATCCTTGTAGTTCCATCTTCGTAATAATAGAATTGATTCCTCTTCTCAATGGCATAATAATATCCCAAGGAAGTAGGTTGAGCATATCTTCCTGTTGCACCTGTAGTTGCAAGGGTATAGGATATTAAGGTCCAATTGTTATCTATCTTTTCAAAAACCCCTTGGTTTTGATTATTCCTGTCTATTACAATTACTCTATTTAATTCTCTGATCTGTCTATCTTTTGGGATGAACTTCCCTGGGACATAATAATTTTTTCCTGTATCTACTACTTCCACCCTTATATAATCACCGCTTGGATAAAGATACCTGACAAGGGTCCCATCTTCAATGTAGATGAAATCTTCCATATTTGATAGATCTATATAACCAGGGGCGCTCTGACTCCTTCTATTACCCTCTTTATCAACTGTACCCCCCTGGTAGAGTGGAGCTGATCCTATAAGATTTTTATAGTTATTTATAAATGTTAATTTGCCTTTTTTAAAATACTCATCGGCCTTAAGGATTACTTTTTCCATCTTTTCAAAATTAAAGAAACGCCTTGATACATCGTCACTTTTTACAAAACCATAATAGGGCTCATCATCTATCTTCCATGTTACATGAAGCCACCTGTCAACAGTTTCTTCTTCTGCTTTTATCAAGACGCTCTCTATATAATTTAATTTATCCCATTGCTTAGCTCTGTAGATTACTTTTTCAGATAAGGAAGGACCAGAATAAATATTTACAAAATCATTTTCGACTACAAAATAAGTATAAGTAGGTAGGTGCCTTTCATATTTCAAAGATACATCAAAAGAAGGCAAATGCATTTGATCGTCGATCGCTACCACGTCCCCTACTTCAAACTTTTCTAATGCATCTTCAGGGCTTTCAATTTCAAACGAAACATCCAAATTTTCATCAATATGGTCTTCCCCCTGTCCTTGAGATATAAAGATCAAGAACAGTGATAAGTTTAAAAGGATTAATGCTGTTAAGATCAAACCGAAATTTCTCATAATTACAATCCGATTGATGTTTTCCTTTTATCTAAATATTTTAATAGAGGTAGGCCTATGCAATAGCAGGCTATCGCTTCACCTGCAGCTACCCACAGTATACAAGCAAGAAGCGATACAGGTACACCGTAGACATAATAGAGCATGGGACCTATTATAAGGCCATTTGCAATAACTGGAGGTAAAGGTACCAAAAGAGTCCGCTTCCTCAGCTTATAGGTCGCAAATGCAGCCAACAGCGTGGCTATACTTCCAAAGACCATATCAACTAAGCCATAGGGTCCTAAAATATTTGATACTAAGCATCCAATAAAAAGTCCAGGTATAGCTGCATGAGTTATCGCTGGCAATACTGTTAATGCTTCTGCTATCCTTATCTGCATAAATCCATAGCTAATAGGCATAAGGAGTAAAGTCAGTGCTATATATACGGCGGCAATAACTGCCGCCTTAACTAAATACTTAGAATTATCCATAAATCTCCCCATCGTTCATTATATAATATATGCTTGTAATACGACAATTGCTAAAAAAATGATCATTAAAATTGTCGCAAGGGCATCAGGGCTCCGGAAAACCATAGCGTTCATTCTTGTTCGGAATTCTCCTCCTCTATAACATCTTGCCTCCATAGCCATTGCTAAATCCTGTGCAATCCGAAAAGCGCTTATGAAAAGAGGTACAAGAAGGGGGATTAGGCTTTTTGCTCTGCGAAGTATATTGCCACTCTCAAAATCCGCTCCTCTTGCCATTTGAGCCTTCATGATCTTATCTGCCTCTTCCAACAAGGTCGGTATGAACCTAAGAGCAATGGTCATCATCATTGCAATCTCATGGGAAGGTGCACCTATCTTGCGGAAGGGAGAAAGCAATCTTTCTATTCCGTCAGTCAGGCTTATTGGTTTTGTGGTAAGTGTTAACAGCGAAGAACCTAGTATCAACAGGATCAGCCTTAAGCCCATAAAGAAAGCATTATAAAGTCCTTCTTCTGTTATAGTCAGAAACCCAATTTCTACTAAGGTTTTACCCTTGGTCATGAACATATTTACTGTAAATGTAAAAATTATAATAAGGAATATTGGTTTTAAACCTTTAAGAATAAACCTTAAAGGCACCTTCGATATGGAGATAACCAAAGCAAGAAAAATTAATTCAGTAATAAAGCCAAAGAAGTCTTTAACTAAAAAAAGCGAAATAATATATGCAAATGTACTTATTATCTTAACCCTGGGATCTAGCTTATGTATCCAAGATTCCCCAGGATAATATTGTCCTAGCGTTATATCTCTTATCATTATACTTCTTTACTTCCTAACCAATCCAAAATTTCGCCTTCAGCTTGATCTATAGTCAATGCCACACCGGATACAGGGACGCCTCTTTCTGATAACTTCTCCATAAAGCTTGCTGCAGGAGGAAGCTCTAAACCCATTTTTCTTAAGTATTCAGTTTTTGAAAACACCTCAACAGGAGTGCCTTGCAGCACTAACCTGCCCTTTTCCATCACTAATACCTGCTCTGCCATCCTGGCAATATCACCCATATTATGGGTTACGAGTATTATTGTATTGTTCTCGCGTCTTTGAACGGTTTTGATGAGACTTAGTATATCATTATGGGATTTAGGGTCTAGCCCTGCTGTAGGCTCATCCAATATCAAAACCTTAGGTCTCATCGCAATTACCCCGGCAATAGCCACTCTCCTCTTCTGTCCTCCAGAAAGTTCAAAGGGTGAACGCTGACCAATTTCATCATAGGAGAGTCCTACTAATTCTAAAGCTTCTATAACTCTCTCCTTTGCTTCCTCATAAGAAAGCCCCAAGTTTAAAGGACCGAAGGCAACATCCTTTTCTACAGTTTCTTCAAACAGCTGATATTCAGGATATTGAAAAACCAGGCCTATATTCCGCCTTATATCCCTCATCTTAACCTCAGGGTCAGTTATATCGATACCGTCAACTATAATACTACCTGATTTGGGTTTTAATAGTCCATTCAAATGTTGTATCAAAGTAGATTTTCCTGAACCGGTATGACCTATTATACCCACAAATGCCCCATCTTCAATTTCAAAACTTACATCTTCTAATGCTACAGTTTCATATGGCGTTCCTACACTGTAAACATGTGTTAGGCTCTTAACTTGTATTGACATAAAAAATCTACCATCTCTTCATCGTTTATAATCATTTCAGGTACAGGGATACCTTGTTTTCTAAGCCGCCCCGCTAATTCAACTACGAAAGGTACATCCATATTCATAGCCCTAACTTCATCCTGCCTAGAAAATACTTGGGCTGGTGTGCCATCTATCATAACCTTACCTCTATCCATAATTATTACTCTATCTGCTCTTGCTGCCTCATCCATAAAATGAGTAATTAATAGAATAGTTATACCCTCTCGGTTAAGTTTTTCGATAATTTCCATAACCTCTTGTCTTCCATGAGGATCGAGCATTGCTGTCGGCTCATCGAATATAATGCATTCTGGCCTCATTGCAACAACACCAGCTATTGCAATACGCTGCTTCTGTCCACCCGAAAGCAAATGAGGAGCCTTTTTTCTTTCCTCATACATATTAACCGCATATAGCGACTCATCTACACGCTTGCGTATCTCTCCAGGCTCTACACCTAAATTCTCTGGCCCAAATGCAACATCATCTTCAACTATTGAAGATACCAACTGATTATCGGGATTCTGGAATACCATGCCTGCAGTTTGCCTTATCTCCCAAAGCTTGCTTTCATCAGTTGTATTATAACCATTTACATAAACTGCCCCGCCGCTAGGTAGCAACAAGGCATTGATATTCTTTGCCAGGGTGGATTTGCCCGAACCATTCCTTCCGATTATTGCAGTGAAACTGCCTCGTTTTATGGTTAAGCTTACATTATCGACAGCAGTTTCTTCTTCCTGACCCTCATCCATCTTATACTTAAATACTAAATTTTCTATCCTAATGATGTCTTCCATCTATTCTAATACTCTCTTTTCTGCTTCTGAAACTAACCAATCACAGGTATCAAAAAATACTTTACTCATAGTGCTATCATTAAAATTCAATTTATAATCTATACTATTTAAATAAGTAAAATACTCTTTTAGCATCCAAGTTATAGTAGAGTCAGGATGTGAAGTTATAAAAGAAATATAGGCCTGCTTTGCCTCATCGGAAAATTCCTGTGTGGAATAGTTGAAAATAGGCGTATTGGTTGCTCCCATTAGAAGGGAGTTTAGATATGATTTATATAACCACATCACATTTTCTCTAATAATCTCATCTTCTGGATAATCATTAATTAAGCTTTCGGCTCTAAATGCCCTATCAAGCAACTCTTCCCAGCTTATTAACAGGGAGGCGTTTTCTGTCATTGGCCTCTCAGTTATATCGGCATTTAATTCATATAATCTATAAATAGAATCTGATATATGTTCACCGTACTTTTTCAATAACTTTGTATAGTCTACTCTTAACTCTAGAGCCTCTTCATAGTATTTCACCATTAGACATCCATACTTAATATCTTCATAATAAGTTTTTAGTTCACTAACTTCTATTTTTTCTGTATCAATATAACCTTTATCATAATCAAAATACACACCTAAAGATTGTAAGGTTACCTCATCATCATATTCATTAATAAACCGATTGATATATTCTTCATATGCCACCACCATCACAGTGGCTTCCTCTTCATTTAATTTCCCAATATTTTCATCCAAAAATTCAGCTGTTTTTCTGATATGCTCTGAAGTTATTCTCTCCTGTGATAACATGGTTGAGAATTCAGACTGAATCTCTTCCTTATTCGCTCCACAGGCAGTGAAAATCAAAAAAGAAATAAGGGTAGCTATCAATAAAACCGCTCTTTTATTTATCATCCAGCAGTCCTCCAAACATACATTGTACCCTATTATACCCTATGAAAAGTTGGATATCAAGAAAAAGGCGTATGCCTCCTTTAACAGAAATAATTCATAAATTTAAATGAGGAGGCTCAGCTCCTCATTCTACTGGTCATATTTTTTGTTCTGTGTTTAATATTATCAGCCATATCTTCTATTCTGTCCAATGCATTTTCGGCCATATCCTCTGCCCTGTCCTTTAAATCATCTGTTAAGTCTTCTGCTTTATCCAACACTCCCTCTGTCTTAGATTTTACATCTTCCGCTGCTTCTTTAAAAGCATGCTGTATTTCATTTATTCCTTTCTTCATATGTCCCATAACATGCCTCCTTTTTCTCTTTTATGTTTCCCGCATATTAATATATTCATTCATTAATTTATGATAATCCCAACTCTCCTCTTAAGTCTGTCCCCATCATCCTTTTAATTGTATCTTGATCGTAGTCCATACTAAATAGGTAATATAGCTTTGTGACCGCCGCTTCAACCGTCATGTCATACCCGCTAACTGCACCTGCATTGATCAATTCTTTGCTACTTGCATACTGTCCGACTATAGCTGAACCTTTGTAGCACTGTGTACAAACCACTATTACCGTACCATTTTCCTCTAATTTTCTAAGAGCTTTAGCTAGCTTGCCATCACTGTCATCAGGTATATTGCCTGTACCATATGCTTCTATAACAAGGCCTTTTAAATCCGGTGTTATTATACTTTCAAAGAGCTCATACTGAATTCCCGGGAAAATCTTTAAAACAGCTATTTTATTTTTATTAAACTTCACAAGCCTTAGTTCTTCTCCGGGATTTCTAATTAGGTTTTCATTTAATACTATATTCACCCCAGCTACACCTAGGGGTGGGAAGTTAGGTGAATCAAAAGCAGATAGGTCATCTGAACTAATCTTTTTAGCGCGATTACCTCTATATAATTTATTATTGAAAAACAAAGTTACTTCAGGAACATTATAATTACTAGTAATCAGTAATGATGTTATTAAATTATCCCTTGCATCATTTCTGATAAGGTAAAGGGGAATCTGCGATCCAGTTAAAATAACCGGTTTCGATAATCCTTCAAGCATGAAAGAAAGAGCCGAAGCTGTATAAGCCATAGTGTCTGTACCATGAAGTATTACAAAACCATCATAACGGTCATAGCTATCAACTATATTTTCTGCGATCATGTTCCATTCATTTACCGACATATTAGTTGAATCTAATAGAACATCATGTTCTAAAACATCAAAATCAGGCATATCTGATAAATTCAATTTCTTTATCTCAGTAAGAACTTTTTTAATAAAACCTTTCTTAGGTTTATAACCGAATTTGGTATCTAGCATCCCTATTGTGCCACCGGTGTGAATAACGCATACTTTTTTAGACATCAGGTCCTCCATTTGACTACTAATTACATTCATAATCTGCCCTATTTCTTTAAGTATTAACCGACCTTTTTGTATGGTATAATAACTTAATTATGTAAAATGGAGCTATAAAGATGAAAAGTATTAAAATAATTTACCTATGTATAATAAGTGTTGTAGTTATTTTACTAATATGCCTCGGCATATCTAAATACTTAGAATTAGATATGCCAGTTTACTTCGAGAATTTTTGTGAATATGAAACCTTCTATGAAGAAAATCCTGATGGAACTTCATACATACAAGATTTAAATTTTTCAATTCAATATGTAACTAATGTTTCTGATAGCAGAACCGTTTCTACTATACACTTTCCATACGCTCCTGAAATATACGCACAGGGTTCAAACTATAATCAATCCTTCTCTTTTTTTAGTTATGACAATAATCAGATCTCAGCTCGAACATATGGAAGATATAGCGTTAGAGATTTATACATAAATGTAATGTTTGATCAACTATTTGATGATATTATCCTTACTAAAGCAATAATATATTACAATAACGGCGATATGCAGGAGGTAGAGCTAGGAAAGATAGTCTTAAGATGCCATGAATCTCAAGTTAACTATATAGTAAGTGAAAGCAGTGGCGGTTCAAACGATGGCACAGCATTTAATACCTATCGAATAACTAAGGATGTAGAGCTTGTAGATATAACTTCGCCATTTAAATACTTAATTGACGAAATCTTTGAAATAACTATAAATAATGTAGATTATAAAGATATTTCAGGTACACAGTTAAAAGAAGGAAGTTCGTTACGTATTGAAATTGCATCGAAAAATGCTCTCAATGAATCTATGATTTACAATATCTATCGTCTATTGCCGATGATTAATTATCAGGATATGGATGGAAATAAGTATTCCATTCCCATCTATAATGTAGGCTATATACCTATATATGATGCAGATTTCACTTTTTCAGGATTAATTAACTACTTCAATTCGAAAGGAGCCTTATAGATGTATCAAGGTTATAGGAGAATTTTCTGGGGTATTTTCTTTTTAACTTTTACTATAAATCTTGGATCTTTGAAGATACTTCCTTCATTTGCCGCCTACCTAATAATTCATTCCGGAATAAAAACGCTCCAAAATGAACATAGCTCACATTTATTAGATAGGGCAAGTAAAGCTTCAGTAGTAGCAACAATAATATCAATTTTAGAGATTGTTTTTGTGTGGTTTGTCGACCTAGATAATCAATCATACTTAGCAGTTTTATGGATGACAATTATTATACTTATAGAACTAATTCTTATTTACTTTCTGCTTGTTGCTTCCACCGATATATTACAACATTATGATCACAAAGAATTGGCTCAGGAATACGATAAAAAAATGAGAATATATATAAGCTCCTATACTTTATTAGCAATAGTAATAATAATTTCCTACACATTCTCTTTTATAACTATTATGACATTAGCATCTATTGCAATGATTATTTTAAGAATATGGTTAATGGCTATTGTTAATTCACTTAAAAAGGTAGGGGCTTTCGTTTAATAACAGATCCAAATTATTGACAATAAACTATAAAAACTATATGATATTCTGGTAATCGAGGTGTGGCTCAGTTTGGTAGAGCGCTACGTTCGGGACGTAGAAGTCGCAGGTTCAAATCCTGTCACCTCGACCAAATCGGAAACACCGAATTGATACCATGTGTCAATCCGGTGTTTCGTTATTTTATGCCTGTACTGATATGCAAGGCTTAATATGCTCTATCGGTCTTACTTCGCTATATTCTCAAAAAACCTCTGAAGATTCGCTGCCACCTGACTACGCTTAGCGTTGGCTATAGGCATCAGTTTTGAGCCGTCACCTTGGATCAAGCTGGTGGCGTTAGCCCAGGATATAGCTTCCTTCGCCCAGTTTGAGATAGCGTCTTCGTCTGCATACTTGGAGAGATCAGAGTTCATAGACACATAGTAGCCCTTGAACTTGGCGTAATTCATCAGAATCAACGCCATCTGCTCACGGGTGATGGCATCTTCGGGGCCGAACCTTCCGTCGCCATAGCCGCTAACAATCTCGTTTTCAACTGCCCATGCAACGGCATCTGTATAATACTTACCTGTCGCAACATCGCTAAAGGTATTGGTGCCAGTCTCGGGGGTTCCGGTTCCTTCAAGTCTATACAAGATGGTAACGATCATGCCGCGTGATGTATTGTCCTGCGGGCTGAAAGCTGTGTGGCTGGTGCCTACCATCATGCCGTTTTCATAGACAAAACGCACCTGGTCATAGAACCAATCGGTTATGCCAACATCGTCAAATGGATTTGTCCACTCTCCGGCGACACCCACAATATATACGGAGAAGTGGCTTACTTTAAAGCTTACAAGACCCGTTGCCGCATCATAGGTGCAGGGGATTTCGACAAGAACGCCGCTTGTGGTCATGTGCCAGACCGTCACATTGTCTGCTGTTTCGCCCTCTTTCAACTTATAGGGCAGGGACACCGCGACGCTACCGCCGAAGTCTGTGATGTCCTTATCGCCAGATTTGACGGTAAGGGAGAAGACCAGCTTTCCAGGATGAGTCTGTTGATATTCATCCGATAAGTCCGCTATACTCACATTGATGATGCCATCAGCCTGCTGGCTGATGCCTTCAAGGGCGTCGACATCAAATACCAGCATGGCGCCGCTCTCTCGCATGATATAGCCTGTAGAAGGTGTCATCAGTCCGTGTACAGCAATAAACATAATGATTTTGGAAGACATACTCGGCCCAAGAATCAATACGGAAATAAAGCATATTAAAGAAAAAAC
>JAAYSU010000025.1 GCA_012523915.1 Clostridiales bacterium | reverse complement strand
TTACAAACATGATCATAGATTTCAGAAGTGGTTTCGATAGCAGAAGATAATTTAACTTGGTGGCTATATCGTAAAAATTCATCTGTCTTGATTGAAACTGAAACTAAGGTTGCTAAATATCCCGATTTTCTAATTCTCATCGATACTCTCTCGACCAATGCAAGCAATACCTTAAGGGCTTCATCTCTATCGACCACATCATAGCTTATTGTAGTGCTGTTACCCATGCCCTTTGGCTCTATTTCACTGTTGGGTACAACAGGCGCGTTATCCCTTCCGTTAGCATAATCCCAGATCAATTGACCATGGGATTTCAATAGCGCCCTCATATGAGCAGGATCTGCCTTGGCAAGATCACCGATGGTATTAATATTAATTTTGCGTAGTTTACGCTCTGTCGCGCCTCCTACCATAAAAAGATCTCTTACGGGCAGAGGCCACATCTTTTTCTCTATTTCAGAGGGCCATATAGTATGCACGCGATCTGGCTTTTTAAGCTCAGATGCCATCTTAGCCAGCAGTTTGTTTGTAGATACACCGATATTAACGGTAAAACCTAGTTCATTCTTAATTCTATCTTTAATTTCATATGCAATTTTTACCGGATCTCCAAAACTTGCTTCAGAATCTGTATAGTCCAAGAAACACTCATCGATACTATATCGCTGTACTAAAGGCGAATACTCCGATAATATTTTGTACATGGCTTCACTGCAAGATATATATAGATTATAGTTTGGAGGCATTATTATCATATTGGGACATTTTTTCTTAGCTTCATAAAGGCTCTCTCCTGTAGCCACACCTGCTTTCTTGCAGGGAATAGACCTTGCCAATATAATTCCATGGCGGTTATTGGGATCTCCAGCAATAACCGCAGGCACAGTACGAAGATCCACAGGATAACCTTCTTGCAGCAATGCCGCTGCAGTCCACGCTAAATACGCACTATTAGCATCTATATGCATAATAATCATAAAAAAACCCCTTCTAAATCCGGTTGTGTCTATATAGTACCAGAACATGTGTTCTTTTTCAAGGTGAAAAATAATAAATATATTATTGCTAGGTTCAGAAAATTTTCTTTATCTATTAACTCCATGCCGACAAAATTAGTAATCGGAAATATCGCACGTTTCAGGTCTTTTCGCTGGAATTTCCAAGTAAAAAATCATTGAAAGTTCGAGAATACCATAACAACATTATACCATTTACTTAAGAAAAAAAACCATATGCTGAGATCAAATTTTTATGGCGATAATAGAAGAATATAGCCGGAAACAATATCTGTCCCCGGCCTTATTTTTAATCACACTTGAGAGTAGAGTTGCACTTTCTTACTTCAGGCAAAAGTACTTCCAACTCATCGAGGAATTTATCCGCTTCACGTCTAATGTGATCAAGCAAAAGCGGTGTTGATACAATGCTTAGTAACTCACATAATTTAGCCAGTTCAAAAGCCGCTGCTTTAAAATCACGAAGTGCAATTGTATTACTTATAACAGTTTGCGTAAAGCGTACCACAGTGTTGAAATTCCTTGGCCTTGTTTCATCCATTGATTCTAAATCACGAGCTGTTTCGAGTAAACGAGAGAAGATTTTCAGAAAATCCTCTGCATCCTCTATTAACTCTCGCTCTGAAGGATCAAGCAAGTGTATAACGAACTCAATATGCTCTTTCATTTGACGTAACCAGAACACCTCCTGCTGCAAAAGCATGGTTAAAGGATCTTCTGGTACAGGTGATTTTAATAGTTCTAGAAAGTGCATTGCTTCTCTTCTTATATGGTCTAAAAGAAGAGGATAGTTACTCCCGGGTTCGGCTTTACATTCTAGTAAAAGCCTTAACAGCTTAGCTTTAAATTTGATGATATCCTTTACGGCATCAATCAAGTCATCTAAAAGATCTCCGCTAAGTCTTGATACCCGATCTAATCTATCCCGTAATTCCCTAAATATTCTAATAAAATCTTCTGCTTCTTCCTTAAATTCAGGTTCATTACAGGGTAATCCAAGTTTTATAAAAAGAGCATGTTCCTGCATTATTCTAGCCCAGAAACGTGCTTCTTCAAGTCTATTGAATTCACAAATACATCCACGACAAATCGGGCTATTTCCCGAACAGTCTGTCCTAGACATTAAATTCCCTCCCAACTAATTAGTCTACTATCATAATATACAAAAGGATAACAAATGTTAAAAAAGAATAAAGACGAGAGGAGTAGGGCCCTCTCGTCTTATCAAAAAGGGGACGACCAAATCGCCCCAGCATCTTATGCCTTAGCTATCTTCTTACCGAACTCGATAGCTTCATTTTTCTTTTCCTCATCCGGATTCCACATAACCTTAAATCCTTCATCGTCAATCAGGGAGAAGCCTGCATCGCTTAATAGTTCATTCAGAATCTTTGTACATTCTCCACTCCAACCATAACAACCGAAGGAGGCTGCTTTCTTATCTTTGAATTTAAGCCTTTTAATAAGCTGTATAAAACCTGCCACTGAACTGAGTATAGTATTGTTTACTGTAGGGGATCCTACAATTATACTCTTTGACTGGAAAACTTCTGTGACAAGATCATTTTCATCGGTTTTAGAAACATTAAATATTTTTACATTCACATCGGGATCGGCTAGCTGAATACCTTTAGAAATATTTTCAGCTAGTGCTTTAGTACCATCCCACATGGTATCATAGATAATGGTTATTTGATTCTCCTGATAATTATTTGCCCACTCGTAGTACTTTTCTACAATCTGCATGGGGTTATCTCTCCAGATCACTCCATGGCTTGTAGCAATTATATCTATAGGTAATTTAAGTGATACTATCTCATCTAATTTCTTTATAAGCAAGGGGTTGAATGGGTTTATTATATTAGCATAATATTTCTTTGCTTCTTTATATAAAACACACTCATCTACCAAATCATTGAACATTAATTCCGTTGCATAGTGTTGTCCAAAAGCATCGTTGCTGAATAAAATATTATCTCCTGTAAGATAGGTTGCCATGCTGTCAGGCCAATGAAGCATAGACATCTGTACAAAGATTAGTTCCTTTCCATTGCCAATATCTAGCCTGTCCCCTGTTTTAACAATATTAAAATTCCAATCTTTATGATATTGTCCTGTTAAGGATTTAATGGCATTGGCTGTACAGTATATTGGCGTGTCGGGAATCTTTTCCATCAACTTTACAAGGGCTCCGCTGTGATCAACTTCACCATGATTCATGACTATAAAGTCAATATTTTTTAAACCAACTTCCTCCTCAAGGTTCTCAACAAACTGATCAGCAAAGGGTGCCCAAACGGTATCTATAAGTACGGTTTTTTCTTCCTGGATTAAATAGGAGTTGTAACTTGAGCCACTATGTGTAGAATAATCGTTTCCATGAAAGCTACGGAGATCCCAATCAGTAATTCCAACCCAATAAACGTTATTTTTTATTTTCTTCTTCATATTTCTCTCCTTTCTTCATAATAATAGTAGATACCCAAATTATATAATTTTATTGCTAATTTATCCAACAAATTTTACTCACACAAGGAGTGATTATCAGATGGTGTTCAACAATATTGAAAATGACCGTTTAGAGATTTCAAATACTTTCAGAAAGCTATGGATACAATATTTCATTTGGACTAAATCATATATCATCAGCATCTTAGAAAATTCCAGCGATCAAGACGCAATTAAAAAAAGACTGCTCCAAAACCCTAATAATTTTGCCGATGAATTAAAAATATTCTATGAAGAAGAAGAGGTGGAAAGAATAGAAAAGCTATTAGAAGAACATATCCTTTTAATTGTAGACTATTTAAATCATATTAAATCTGGAGATAATGAAGCTAGGGAAGAAATTCGTAAAAAAGCCTACCACAATGCATCAGAAATTGCAGGTTCCTTTAGTGGAATAAACCCCCATTGGAATAAAAAAGAATGGACTGTAATGCTGTTCGATTACTTAGGTATGATAGAATCTTTAATAGACAATCGACTTAATAAAAGATATGATTTGGATATCTCTGATAGATTAGAAAAACATGCCTACGATATGTCAGATTATATGACTGAAGGAATATTAAGGCAATTTTTTATTTGACGCAAGCATATTCGATGAATATAATTAGGGAAAAAATATAGGAGTTCACAACGATGACAAAATATTATGATACAACTGTTGCTGATCTCAAGATCAGAACAGCAACCGAAAAAGACACATCTGCTATATTAGAATTTATCAAAGGACTTGCAGAATATGAGAACATGTCTGATGAAGTAGTAGCAACAGAAGAAATGCTTCATGACAGCCTGTTTATAAAAAAACAGGCAGAGGTCATCCTTGCCGAGTACAAAGATGAGCCCATTGGCTTTGCGCTATTTTTCCATAACTTTTCAACCTTCTTAGGAAAGGCAAACCTCTACCTTGAAGACCTGTTTGTTAAACCTGAAGCACGGGGTCTTGGTGCCGGCAAAGTCCTTCTTACATGTCTTGCAAAGATAGCAGTTGAACGGGACTGCGGAAGGCTGGATTGGCTATGCCTAGATTGGAACAAATCATCTATAGATCTATATATAAAACTAGGTGCAAAGCCACTAAGCGAATGGACCGTCTTCAGAGTTGAAGGTCAAGCACTGCAGGATCTTGCTAATAAACTATAAAAGACAGAGGGAGCAAAAACCCCCTCTATCTTTGTCAAAATCTAATTCAAAACTCTAATCGTCTTTCCCAGTCCCTGTGGAGGATAAATCATAATCATAGGACCATCAGTATAAGTTGCAATAACTTCCATCCCCTCTTTCAAATCCTCAGGTTTAGACTCTTCAAAAGAATACCCTTTATAAATCTTAGTATCTTCACCAATCATTACAGTACCTTTATCATAACTGCCGATACTGTTTTCATCCCCTTCAATAAAGATACTCTTTAAAGAACCATCATCATTAAGATTTATTTGGGTTATCTTTCCGTAAATGTCAACTCTGTCTATTGAAATTACTTGCCATCCTATTTCAGATTTTTCTACAGTAATTTCTTCATAAAGCTTTGATATGCTTTGCGTAGAGTCGGTATATATGTATTCTATCTGATAAACAACTACCCCTTCTTCTTTGCCCTTTTCAGTAATATTATATTCCTTAACCCAAGGACTTGATGTCCCAGTTACCCAATTCATGTCGGCATATTCATCATATTTTTCTTTTTTAAGCTCGGGTGATAATAAAGCATATTGTAATGCTCCGTTTCTCATCTTTAATCCTTCAGCCCATGAAGTTGCTGCCGTAATTGGATCATCCGGAATTAAGGCCTGCTCTAAGAGGGAAATCCTCATTTCATCAGATTTGCCATTTGATTTGATAATTACAGAATTACTGCTTGCATCCCATTCTACAGATGCCCCCAGGGCCTCAGCTATATCCCTCACAGAAGCTATAGTCTTACCATTTTCAATCCTTGCTTCGGTGTTTATTTCTTCACCATCAACAAATATTTTTAATATGGATTCGGCATTTACAATGAGCCCCGATGCTAATACAACTAATGCAATAACAACTACAAAAACTCTTTTCTTCAATAAACCTCACCTCTCCTTTTTTAATTCAAAAATCCCTTTTATTATATGACGCATAAAACAAAATAAGAGTTCCATTTTTCTCATAATTTATTCAAAATAAGAAATAATATTATTATCAAACAAATGGAGATTAGTTATGGATAGAAAAGAGAAGAATAGACCTATAGAAAATCACAAAACTGCAGCTTGGGCTGAAATAGACAAAACAAAACCGATTTCAAATGTTACAATACCTTCGATAGATCAGGTTATGGATGCTAAAGAACATGCAGATAATAATGAAAAATAACCCAATAGAGGGGGTGAAAATTTAACCTATTGAAAGTTTCTTTTTCGTCCCCTCCTCTAAGAGATGCCAAAGTTTCCTTTCATTATTGTCATTTAAAGAATCCCTGTATTCTGTCAGTCTATTTATTAAACCATCTATCTCGGAGACTAAATTATCTTTATTCATTAGAAAGAGTTGGGTCCACATATCAGCATTTAGTTTAGCTACTCTTGTAAGATCCTTATAGCTGCCCGCTGAAAAGCCTTTATGAAGCGGAGCCTTAGGACTTTTAATATAGGCGCTAGATACAATATGAGCTAGCTGCGAAGTAAACGCTATGATTTGATCATGTTTTTCAGGCGATGTAATCTCAACATTTGTAAAACCTAAACTCAACCAAAAGTGTTTTATCTTTTCCAACAGTTGGATCTTGATTCCATCTGGAGGAGTGAGAATCATTGATGCATTTTGAAAAAGTGCCTTCTGTGAATATGCGAATCCCGAATATTCAAGTCCTGCCATAGGATGACCCCCTATGAACAAAAATCCGTTTTGTTCTGCTATATGTTGAACTTCGCTGCAAACAGATCGCTTAACACCACAACAATCAAAGACTATAGAACTTTTTTTAAATAAAGAGGCTTTTTTCTTAATATAATCAATACAATCCTCTGGGTATAAGGCAACGATTACAATATCGCAACTAGGAAGTATATCATCAGTTAATCTTTCATCGATCGCTTCTAATAGTATAGCTTTATAGATAACCGATTCCTTAAGATCAGTGCCGAAAACCTTGTAATCTGTATTCTCCTTAATGGCCTTCGATATCGAGCCTCCAATAAGTCCTAATCCGATAATTCCTATATTCATCTTAAACTCACTCCTTTTCTATTCCCAGCGAAAAGCATGTGGAATAATATGGGATATGCTCTCCATTAATTCGCCAAAGGCCTTAGGCGTTATAGATTGCTGGCCATCACATAGTGCATGTGGCGGATCATTGTGAACTTCTATTAAAAGTCCGTCTGCTCCTACAGCAACTGCAGCCATCGACATCGGCTTTACAAGCTTTGAATTCCCAGTTGCATGACTCGGATCAACGATAACAGGCAGATGAGTCATGGTTTTTAGCAAGGGAACTACTGAAAGATCTAAAGTATTCCTTGTGGCAGTTTCAAAGGTCCTTATTCCTCTTTCACATAGTATAACCTTATCATTGCCTCCGGCCATTATATACTCAGCACTCATCAGAAGCTCCTGCAGTGTATTAGAAAGACCTCTTTTCAATAAAACTGGCTTATCCAATTTACCTAATTCTTTTAACAGCTCAAAATTCTGCATGCTTCTAGCCCCAACCTGTATGACATCAATATCCTCAAACAGGGGTAGGTGAGTTACTTCCATTATTTCCGTCACTATAGGAAGGTTTGTGATTTTCTTTGCTTCTAAGAGCATTTTGATACCTTCTTCCCTCATCCCCTGAAAGGAATAAGGCGATGTTCGGGGCTTAAAAGCACCTCCTCTTAGCATGCTTGCTCCAGATTTCTTTACGCTTACAGCTATCGAACTAATCTGTTCAATTGATTCAACCGAACAGGGTCCAGCTATAACCTGGAAACTACCGCCGCCGATTTTAATTCCTCCCACATCGATAATCGTATCTCCAGGATGAAACTTCCTATTAGCATTTTTGTAGGGTTCCTGAATTCTCTTTACATCTTCAACGATTTCTAATGCGTTGATAAGATCTATATCCACTCTTGATGTATCCCCGACAAGACCCAATATGTGAGTATTTTGGCCCTTTGATTCATGGATATCAAGGTCCATACTCTTAAGCCATTGAATTAAATTATCAAACTGTTTCTTATTCGGATTATCTTTTAATATTATGATCATACTAACTCTCCTTCTTTCAATAAAAAAACCGACATTAGGCATATGCCCCAATGTCGGTACTAATCAACCTACTACCATCACGGGCATACGCCAACTAGCGCTCACCCGTGACATATTGTCAGGATAATGAGCGCTTCCCGTAATAGTAATAATAGTTTTTGCAAATAGATAATATATTCATAACTACACCCCTGTATTATTAAGGTATGTTTCCTTAGACTATAGCATCACGAATTAGTTGTGTCAATTGAAATTTTAGTTTATTCCACCTCTCAGCCTTCTTACTCGCTCTTCTATAGGTGGATGGGTAGAAAACAGCCTAGAAAGCTTCTTTGCCATCGGTTGACTGATACATAGGGCATGTACAGATGTATTAGTAAATGCCGACTTATGATTAGCAAGATACGCTTTATTAATGCTTTCAATCTTTTCAAGGGCTGAAGCAAGGCCTAGCGGATATCCAATTATTGCCGCGCCTGATGAATCAGCCAAAAATTCCCTTTGCTGTGATACAGCACTTTGCATAGCTCTTACTATTAAAGGAGCCAGTATCATTGCGATTAAAGCTATAACTATTATAATCACATTGCCTATGGGGTTGCCGCCGCCTCTTTGGTTCCTCCTGGATCTGCCCATACCAGAATACATAAAACCTCTATTGAGAATCCCAATAATCATAAGTAGGGTAGCAGAAAGAGCTGCAACTA